>JBJEQG010000093.1:0-15692 GCA_051881635.1 Acutalibacteraceae bacterium | reverse complement strand
TTCGGAAAAATTTAAATGTGCCGTAATAGAAAACAGACTTGGAGAAATTGTCCTCCAAGTCTGTTTGTGTTTTTGGAAATTATGTTCAATAAATCGCCAGCGGCGGCTCGCCGCAATCAGATTTTCTCGGAAACAGCGTCAATGCTTTTCGGCAAATCGTCTGCATCGCAAGAAACAAGGAATGTGAACTTTGTTTCGGACTTTGCAGCGAGAACATTAACTTTTGTGATGAACTCGGCAAACTCGTTCAAGTCCTGACCACCGATTTTCAGTGTGGAATCAACCAAAACATCGGTTAAGTCGTAGTTGCCGGCACAAAGACCGCTGAGGAAACCGAAAAATGCGTCATAACCTGTGATTGCATATTCCTCGGTATCAATAAGTCTTGCCTTGTGTGTGATGTCGTATGTAAGTTTAGAGCCTTTTTCAACAACAACAACATTGCCGTTGGACGCCTCGACAGCCTGAGCGGCGAGGTCAATGAGCTTTTTGGTCTTTCCTGAGCCTTTTTTGCCTACGATGAGTGTTACCATAGTGGTGTGCCTCCTTATTTTAACCGTCAAGCGGTTTTTTGTTTTTTGTTTGTCTGTTTATTTAAGACGAGCTTCCAAAGCCTCTTTTTGTGCTTCATAGCCGGGTTTGCCGAGCAGGGCAAACATATTTTTCTTGTAGCTTTCAACACCGGGCTGGTTAAACGGGTTAATGCCCATTGTGTAACCGCTGATTGCACAAGCTTTTTCAAAGAAATAAATCAGGTAGCCGAGTTCAGCCTCGCTTGTGTCGTTCATTTCCAAAACAACATTCGGAACACTACCGTCAGTATGAGCCAAAACCGTACCCTCAAAGGCTTTCTTGTTGACAAAATCAACGGTCTTGCCTGAAAGGAAGTTCAAGCCGTCAACATTTTCGGGGTCTGTGCCGATTTCGATTTCATATTTCGGCTTTTTAATCTGAACAACGGTTTCAAACATTGTTCGTGTACCCTCTTGAATAAACTGTCCCATGGAATGGAGGTCGGTTGAGAAAACAACGGACGCAGGGAAAAGTCCCTTGTTGTTTTTGCCCTCGCTCTCGCCGAAAAGCTGTTTCCACCATTCATTCATCATTGTGAATGACGGTTCATAGCTTACGAGCAATTCAATGGCTTTGCCCTTGCGGTAGAGAATGTTGCGGATAGCGGCATATTTGTAGCAATCGTTCTTTTCGAGGTCTGTATCGCAGAGTTCTTCCCTTGCCTTTGCAGCACCGCCCATGAGAGCGTCAATATCCGCACCGGCAACGGCAATCGGCAACAGACCAACGGCTGTCAATACGGAATAACGGCCGCCGACATCGTCCGGAACAACAAATGTTTCATAGCCTTCTTTGTCGGCAAGTTGTTTTAATGTTCCCTTAGCCTTGTCGGTTGTGCAGTAAATTCTGCTTTTTGCACCTTCCTTGCCGTACTTCTTTTCGAGAAGTTCACGGAATACACGGAAAGCGATTGCAGGTTCTGTTGTTGTACCGGATTTGGAAATCATGTTGATTGAAACATTCTTGCCCTCACAGATTTTGAGCAATTCGGATAAAGCCGTAGAGCTGATAGAGTTACCCGTAAAGTAGATGTCGGGTGTATCTTTGGGCAGAGCGTTGTAGTTCGGGGATTTCAGAAATTCGATTGCGGCACGGGCTCCGAGATAAGAGCCGCCGATACCGATAACAACAAAAACATCGGTATCCTGTTTGATTTTAGCCGCCGCCTGTTTAATGCGTGCGAACTCCTCTTTGTCATAGTTGACGGGTAGGTCAACCCAGCCGAGAAAATCGTTTCCCAAGCCGTTTTTGTTGTGTAAAGTTTCATGAGCGGCTTTGATTTGCGGTGCAATGGCTTCATACTCAGTCTTGTCGATGAAGGCTGAAAGGTGCTTATCGCTTAAAGTAACAGACATAATAAACCCTCCTATATTTCCCAACATATCGTTGTAACCTTATTGTACAATATTTTATTGATATTTGCAAGAAAAGACGGCGGATTTCTTACCATGAATTTATTTTATCGTGTATTGAGAAAAAAATCAAGTGGGGAGCAATAAAAATACATAATTTTTCAGTAATTCCGCAATATAAATTTATGGAATTTTTTGCATGAAAAATTATAATTTCTTTTACAGGTGCGTATGTGTTGACTTTTGCAATTCATAAATGATAGAATAATTTTATCTTTTAGTTGGAAAGGATTTTGGGAGCCGTTATGAGCGATAGACCTGATGATTACGGAGATTTTTTTGAAAGCATAAATTTTGATGAGGAAGCTTTGCGTGAAGAATACAGGAGAAAAGCAAATATTCGCCGCAAAAAAGAGGCGGAGCGAAAACGCCGCCGCAGACAAACCTATTTGTTGCGTTTTTCAACCGTTTTGGCTATTGTCATGCTTGCGGTTGGCATAACGGCAGTTTGTACGGGACTGTTTGGACAGATTGAAGTGGCGGATACCGTAAACAATGATGTTTCGGTTGTCGATACCGATAATTCAAAAGCTCAGACAAATACGGAAAAAAAAGAAGAAAACCTTGCGGTTACGGAAGTCAGTTCGGAAAAAGATGAAGAAGGCTCCAAAGAGGAAAGTTCCAAAGAGGAAAGTTCCAATCCGCATATTGAAATTGAACCGTTGAAGAATACTTTTGCCCATGCGGAAATTGCCAACAAAAGTGAAATTGCCGAAAAACTGTCCACGAAATATGTTTTCCTGTATGACGCAACGCACGACAAGGTTTTGTACGATAACGGCGGAAAGCAAAAATGCTACCCCGCAAGCACAACAAAGATTTTGACGGCGATTGTGGCACAGGCGATTATTCCCGAAGATATGGAAATTACGGTGGGAGAGGAAATTAACCTTATCGGTGAGGATTCAAGCACCGCTTATCTCAGTGTCGGCTATGTCATGAATTTGAAAATGCTTTTGCAAGGGTTGCTGTTGCCGTCAGGGAATGACGCCGCCTATGTTTTGGCGGTTAATGCCGCCCGTGTCTATACGGGAAATGACAAGCTGTCATACGATGAGGCTTTGGCGGTTTTTGCGGATTTGATGAATGATACCGCAAGACAGATTGGAGCAACGGGAACGCATTTTGTTGTGCCTGACGGTTTCCACAACGATGACCACTACACAACGGCGGAAGATTTGGCAAAGATTGCGACTTATGCCTATTCCATACCCATTATAAAAGAAATCTGTTCAACTTTTGCCGTCAACTGTGAAACACTCAGCGGTGAAGTGCTTTATTGGGAAAACAGCAATTCCCTTATCAATCCCTATTCCAATTTGTATAATAAAAATGTTACGGGAATGAAAACGGGATTTACAAGTGAGGCGGGGACTTGTCTTGTTGCAACCGCCGAAGTGGACGATGTTTTGCTGATTGGAGTTCTTATGAACGCCGAAAATCTGTATAAAAAATATGACGATACAAATTTCCTGTTTCAAAAAGGTTTTCAGTCGCTTGGTTTGAGCTATTATGACTACTGAAAACGGAAATTGTTTCATAATTTTTCTTTTGTTTGGATTGACATTTGACAAGTTTCGTTTTATAATACTAAAAGGCGTGTTTGGAGTTTTGTTTTAACGGCTTGAAACAAACGCCATAAAAGGTGATGTTATGATATTAGAGTTAAAGAAAGTTTTTTTGGACGAAAAAGAGTCCGTCCGACTGAATACGACAATGGATTTTTCCGATGTGGAATTTCATGGGACAAATCCTTTTGCCGAGCCGATTGCGGTTGAAGTTTTTGTGCATAACCGTGCGGGGATTGTTCTTTTGGAACTGAATGTTCGGTTTGAGTATCAGTATCTTTGCGACCGCTGTTCAACACCAGCGAAAAAAACTTTTGAAAATCATTATGAGCATATACTCGTTTTGCAGCTTTCACCCGAAAGCGGTGACGATTATATAGAAGCACCGGAATACCGCATAGAGCTTGACGATATTGTCCGAGATGATGTTCTTTTGGATTTGCCGTCAAAGTTTTTGTGTCGGGAGGACTGTAAAGGACTTTGTTCCGTGTGCGGAAAGAATTTGAATGAAGGGGCTTGCGGTTGTTCCAAAAAGGAAACAGACCCCCGTCTGGCAATTTTGCAGCAGCTTCTTTCGGATTGATTTTTTAGGCAAGGAGGTTCATAAAATGGCAGTACCAAAGAGAAAAACTTCCAAAGCAAGAAGAGATAAAAGACGCTCTAATGTATGGAAGCTTGACGCTCCGGCACTTTCAAAGTGCTCCAACTGTGGCGAATACAAATTGGCACACAGAGTTTGTGGTAACTGTGGTTACTACAACGGCAGGGAAGTTATCAAAATCAATGTTGAAGCAAAATAATTCAACGGGATTATGATTTTCCTTGAAAGTAGAGGAGGAGAAATCCTTCTCTATTTTTATTTTACGGAAGAATAACGGACTGCCTATTGGGGGCGGCGAACCGCCGCTGGTAAAAGCCCCAAACCCCACCAAAGGCTCTGCCTTTGGAAACCGCAAGCCTTAATGCCAGCGGCGGCTCGCCGCAAGGCTTGACCTAAACTTTAATTTTTGGTAAATATATTTTTGTTGTTAAGAGAAAGTTATAATATGCAAAGCCCCTTGTGGGTTGTAGGGTGCGACCGAGGCTCTCGGCAAAGCCCTACCATATTGGGAGGTGTGGTTATGTCGAAAGCAGTGATAGCGATTGTGGGACGACCGAATGTCGGTAAGTCAACATTGTTTAATAAAATCATAGGGCAAAGGGTAGCCATTGTTGATGATAAGCCCGGTGTTACCCGTGACCGTATTTTCGGGGAATGTGAGTGGTGCGGAAGAACTGCGTCCGTTATTGATACGGGCGGTATCGAACCCTATTCAAAAGATGTTATTCTGAGCCAAATGCGGCGACAATCTCAATTCGCCATTGACTCGGCTAATGTCATTATATTTGTTACGGATTTGCGTTCAGGTGTTGTTGCCGCCGATATGGAAATTGCCGCCATGCTCCAAAAAAGCGGCAAACCTGTGGTTTTGTGTGTCAACAAGTGCGACAAAGTCGGCGAACCTGAACCTGAATTTTATGAATTCTACAATTTGGGATTGGGCGACCCGATTGCGGTTTCGTCCACGCATGGTCATGGTACGGGTGATTTGTTGGACACCGTTTTTTCATATCTGCCCAAAGAGGACGAAAACGAAGATGACAGCGATGTCATAAAAGTTGCCGTTATCGGGCGACCCAATGCGGGAAAATCCTCGCTCATTAACCGCATTACGGGTGAGGAACGCTGTATCGTTTCCAACATTGCAGGCACGACAAGGGACAGCATAGACACCCTTGTTGAAAATCAATACGGCAAGTACAACTTTACGGATACGGCTGGCTTACGGAAATACAAAAAGGTTGATGACGAAATCGAAAAATACAGCGTTATTCGGGCAAAAATGGCAATCGAGCGGAGCGATGTATGTTTGATTATGATTGACGCAACGGAGGGTTTTGCCGAACAGGACAGCAAAATTGCCGGACTTGCACACGAATCGGGCAAGGCGTGTATTATAGTGGTGAACAAGTGGGACGCTGTCGAAAAGGACACCAACACGATGAACGATTACCGCAAGAAATTGGAAAATGATTTTTCCTTTATGTCTTATGCACCGATGATTTTTATTTCCGCAAAAACGGGTTTGCGTTTGGACCGTCTGTTTGAGCTGATTAACTTTGTGTCAAATTCCGCCTCCATGCGTATCAAAACGGGTATGCTCAATGACCTTTTGGCGGACGCAACGGCAAGGGTACAGCCGCCGACAGACAAGGGTCGCCGTCTTAAAATTTATTATATGACACAGGCGTCAATTAAGCCGCCGACTTTTGTTTTCTTTGTCAACAATGCCGAGTTGTTCCATTTTTCGTATCAGCGTTATCTTGAAAACCAAATTCGTGAAACATTTGGCATGGAGGGAACGCCAATTCGCTTTGTTGTGCGTGAGCGTGGCGACGATAAAAACGGAAAAACCTGAAACGGGAAGTTAAAATAAAAACGGAGGGTGATTGAAAAATATGAGTATGGAAATGAATATGGCTGAGGGATTTGGCGGTTTCTTTTATGTTTTGGGTTCGATTTTCTCTCAGTATTGGTATGTTATTTTAATCGGGGCAGTGGCGGCGTATTTAATCGGCAGTATCAATACCTCGATTATCGTTACGAGAATAGTAAACCATGAGGATATTCGCACAATGGGCAGCGGTAATGCCGGTTTTACGAATGTTTTGAGAAGTGTCGGAAAGATACCGGCAATTATTACATTTGTCGGGGATTTTCTGAAAGGTGTCATTTCGGCATTGATTGCTCATCTGCTGATTGCGTTGTTTATTCCGAATGCGGATTTGTTTCTGCGGAGCTGGATAGTCTATATCATAACATTTTTCTGTATTGTAGGGCATACCTATCCGATTTTTTACGGTTTCAGGGGCGGCAAGGGCGTTGTAACAACGGCGGCATTCATGCTTATGACGGATTGGAGAATATTAGCCGTTGCATTGGGAATTTTTGCGGTTGTATTTTTGCTGACAAAGACAATTTCCAAGTGTGCGTTGGTTAATGCGGCGTGTTTTCCGATTTCGACATTTTTGTTTTCCTATTTTATTGATACACCGAATTTTGTGCCGACAGAAGCGGGACTGTATCTGACGATTTTCAAAACCTTTATCGCACTGATTACCGCCGTATTGGTTATATACAGACACAAGGATAATATCAAGCGTATTCTGAACGGAACTGAAAAAAAGATTACAGCATCAAAATCATGACAAAAAATTGAACATTTTAACATTTTTGATATAAAAATAAGTGTTGTAGTTTTCGATGAAATATGTTATATTATGTAGGAACACTTTGAAAGTTTAAGTGTTGGGGGGGTTAGCATTGATATGATGACAATCGGTTTTATTATAGATACCGTTTTGGTTGTGGTATTTATGCTTTTTGTTGTTACCGACTATAAAAAGGGATTTTTATATGCGGTAGGCGAAACGGTTTCCGTTTTTCTGGCATCAATTTTTGCGTCACTGCTTTCCACACCGTTGGCGGACTTTATTTATAATCATGCCGTTGCCCCCAATGTTATTCGTGAAGTGCAAAGGCTCGTTTCAGGTAATGCCATAACCAATGAACAGGCAAGCGAACTCTTTGACCAATTTCCGCAATTTGTTCAAAATGCTTTGATTTCCGTAGGCGTTTCAAAGGAAACAATAACCTATACCGTCAATCAAACGGGTGAAAGTGTGCCGAATGCGGTGGAAACTCTTGTGAAACCGTACTTTTTGAATTTCATTACGGTTTTGCTTTCGGTTATCCTGTTTTTTGTTTTGATGAGCGTGTTGTTTTTTGTTGTCAGACTCCTGACAAAATCCATTAACTTTATGGGGTTGGGAATTGTCAACAGGCTTGCGGGTGCGGTTGTTGGCATTGTAAAAGCAGCATTTCTCTTTATGATTGTCGCTTTGGTTTTGTATCTGTGTATATCAATAATGCCAACAGATACTGCCACCGCCATTCAGGAACAAATTGAATGTACGACGATATTTAAATTTTTCTTTAACTTTAATATTCCGAGTGCAATTATTTCAGGTTTGGCGAATATTGACGGTGTTGCCTTATTTTGAGTGAAGCATTATTTGGAGGTGTGCCATGCTTAAATGTGATTTGAAAAAAATCATAAAGCATAATTTAACAATACCCAATTTGCTTTCGGTATTACGCCTGATTGTCATTTATCCCTTTATTGTTTTTGCAATCGACAAAAACTTTATCGGGGCAGGCATTATGCTTTTGATTTCGGGATTGAGCGATATGTTTGACGGCATGATTGCACGGCGGTTCAATCAGGTGACTCAACTCGGAAAGATGTTAGACCCTGTTGCCGATAAACTGACGCTGATTGCGGTCATTATCTGTTTGTATGTTTTGTTTCCGTTTATACTGCCGTTTGTTATAATCATGTTCACGAAAGAAGTGCTTATGATTGCGGGCGGCATACTGCTTTTGAAAAAGAGAATCAAACCGCCGGCGGCACGCTGGTACGGCAAGGCGGCAACAGCTATATTCTATGTTTCCGTTATTTCCATTGTTCTTATGGACGCCATATGGGGAATGGAAGAAGTATGGCTTATCAATACTTTGGTTATCATTACGACAGCCGCAATGGTTTTTGCTTTGATTATGTATTTAAGAATGTTTATTGATATATTGAAACATCAGGACCAAGCCCCTAAATTCGGCTCGGTTGAAGATGAAAGAGAAAATCTGTCATAAAGACAAAAGGAGTTAATTATGCTTTGTTTGAGATGTAATAAACGCCCGGCGGTAGTGTTTGTATCCGAAACAGGCTCGGCAGACAGCACAAAAGGCTACTGCATGAAGTGTGCCAAAGAATTGGGGATAAAGCCCGTAACCAATCTTATTGAACAAATGGGTATTTCCGATGAGGAATTTGACCAAATGCAGGACCAAATGGCGGAACTCATGGAGTCGGGTGTTTTGGGCGATATAGAAAACATGGGTCTTGGCGGCGATGAGAACGATGACGAAAATTTCAGTGCGGGCGGTACGCCGACCGTACCGACTTTTTTCAAAAATCTTTTTTCGGGCAACAAGCCGAATGATTCCGTAAGCAAAAGTGATAACAGAAGCGAAAAGAAACCGTCCGGTTCTGATGAACGCAAAAAGGACACGAAAAAGCCCAAGAGAAAACATCTGGACGCTTACGGCACAAACCTTACACAAAAAGCCAAAGACGGCGGAATTGACCTTATTGTAGGCAGAGAGAAAGAGATTGACCGTGTCATTCAGATTCTTTCCCGCCGCACAAAGAACAACCCATGTCTTATCGGTGAACCCGGTGTCGGCAAAACAGCCGTTGCTGAGGGTATTGCGTTGAAGATTGCCGCAGGTGATGTGCCGTTCCGTCTGAAAAACAAGGAATTATATCTTTTGGATATGACGGCTCTTGTTGCCGGTACACAGTTCAGAGGACAGTTTGAAAGCCGTATCAAGGGCTTGATTGATGAAGTTAAGGCAGACGGAAATATTATTCTGTTTATTGACGAAGTGCATAGTTTGGTTGGCACAGGCGATTCTGAGGGGTCGATGAATGCCGCCAACATCATGAAACCGGCTTTGTCACGAGGGGAAATTCAGGTTATCGGTGCGACAACATTTACCGAGTACCGCAAGTATATCGAGAAGGATTCCGCTTTGGAACGCCGTTTCCAGCCCGTAACGATTGCCGAGCCGTCAATTTCGGATACCATTGAGGTTTTACAGGGCATTAAGTCCTACTATGAAACATATCACAGAGTGACGATGTCCGATGAATTGGTGCGTAAAGTGGTTGTGCTTTCCGAGCGTTATATTACCGACCGTTATTTGCCCGACAAGGCGATTGACCTGTTGGACGAGTCATGCACATACGCCGCTTTGAGAAACAAACGGCTTGAACAGCATGATGCGGATACGGAAAAACTGAAAGCAATGAAAGATGAAGAAGAACAGCTTTCGTCCGCAAAGGAAGTGGACTACGAAAAGCTTGCAAAACTGCGTTATGATGCGGCTTGTTTGGAAAAGAAAATCGGCGAGGAAGAAACAATGCCGTTGGAAGCCGCCGTTACTGAGGGCGATGTTGCCCATGTCATTGAATTGTGGACAGGTATTCCCGCAACGAAAATTCAGGAGAATGAACTGAATAAGCTGGCGGATTTGGAAACCGTACTGAATAAAAAGGTTATCGGACAGGAGGAAGCCGTTAAGGCTTTGGCGGCTGCTGTTCGCCGCAGTCGTGTCAGAATAAGTCCACGCCGCCGTCCGGCATCTTTTATCTTTGTCGGTCCGACAGGTGTCGGCAAAACGGAATTGGTTAAGGTTTTGGCACAGGAATTGTTCGATACTCCCGAAACTTTAATTCGTTTGGATATGTCCGAATATATGGAGAAACACTCCGTATCTAAAATTATCGGTTCACCTCCGGGCTATGTCGGCTATGAGGAGGCAGGACAGGTGACGGAAAAAGTCCGCCGCCGTCCGTATTCGGTATTGCTTTTTGATGAGATTGAAAAGGCACACCCCGATGTTTTGAACATTTTGCTGCAAATTTTGGACGAGGGTACACTGACGGACGCACAGGGCAGAAAAGTCAACTTTGCCAATACGGTTATCGTTATGACTTCAAATGCGGGCAGTGAACGACAGGAAAATGCGTTGGGCTTTGCAAAAAGTCAGGCACAGGCAAACGAGGAAAAGGTGCGTAAGTCATTGTCGGAATTTTTGCGTCCCGAATTTCTCAGCCGTCTGGACGAAATTATTGTTTTCAAGAGTTTGACGGAGGAGGACTTTGTCCGTATTGCCGACCTTATGTTGGGCGAGTATGTCGATACTTTGGCGGAAAAAGGCATTAAGTTTGTTTATGACGAAAAGGCACAGGCTTATCTTGCAAAGAAAGCGTTTGGCGGTAAGAGCGGTGCAAGAGATTTGAGAAACTTAATCCGTAAGGAAGTTGAGGATAAGATTGCGTCCGCAATGGTATCTTCCGCAACAGGCTTACTCTCGGCAATTTCGATTACAGCCGATGATAACGGCATTGTTTTGGACACACTTTAATTTTAAATTGAAGTTTAGGTCAAGCCTTGCGGCGAGCCGCCGCTGGCATTAAGGCTTGCGGCTTCCAAAGACAAAACTTTTGATGAAGTAACGCTCCAAATCTTTAACTTGGTTAGCGTAACTTGTATATAGTAGGGGTTTGGGGGCTTTTACCAGCGGCGGTTCGCCGCCCCCAATAGTCTAATTGATTAAAAGGGGCGGACTTTGTCCGCCCCTGAAATATTATGTAGGAGTTGGGATAAATGAACATTGTTGTTTTGGACTATAAGACACTGTATGACGATGTCAATGCATTTGATGACTTCAAACAATTCGGTACGGTGACGCTCTATCCCTTAACCCGATCTGATGAAGTACGGGAGCGGATTAAAAATGCCGATATGGTTTTTTGCAATAAATCACTCATAACCGCTGAAACGATGAAAACAGCCGACCGCCTGAAATATATCGGCTTGTTTGCGACAGGCTATAATAACATTGACATACGCTATGCCCACGAACATAACATTACCGTTTGTAATGCGGGAAGTTACTCGACAAATGCAGTGGTACAGCATACATTTGCGTTGATTTTGCAAAGATACAGCCGTATTGATGAATACAACCGCTTTGTTTGTGACGGCGGTTGGAAACGCAGTCCGACTTTTTCGCCGTTTGTCTATGATACAGACGAACTTGCGGAAAAAACTTTGGGCATTGTCGGTTATGGCAGTATCGGACAGGCTGTGGCAAAAGTGGCGTTGGCTTTCGGCATGAAAGTTTTGGTTCATACACGCACACCGAAAGAAAACGGTGAAGTTGAATTTGTGGGCATTGAAGATTTGGTATCCCGTTCAGATATTGTAACGGTGCATTGTCCACTCAATCCGCAGTCGGAAAAAATGTTTAATGCGGAATTGTTTGCGAAATTCAAAAAAGGTGCGATGTTCATAAATACGGCAAGGGGCGGTGTTGTGGACGAAAAGGCACTTCGTCAGGCATTGGAAACGGGGCAGTTGTCCTGTGCGGCGGTAGATACGATTTCCGTTGAACCTATGACGGAAGATAATGTGCTTTTCGGCACAAAGAACCTTATCATTACACCCCATGTGGCATGGGCGGCTCATGGAACAAGAAAACGACTTTTGAATATCGTTTTGGACAACGCAAAAAATTATCTGAACGGAAATCCCACACATATGGTTAATTAGGAATTGGGAATTAGAAATTGAAAATAAAATTCAGGTCAGGATTTGCCGATAGGGCTGGCATTAAGTTTTTCTGTATATAAACAGCTCCGTCTGTTTATAATATTAAAAATGAGGTGATTTTTTATGAAGTCGTTGGATAAGCACAAGGTTGTTATTGTCGGTACGGGTATGGTTGGCATGAGTTGTGCCTATGCGTTGCTGAACCAAAGTGCCTGTAATGAATTGGTGTTGATTGATGTCAACAAGGAACGGGCAATGGGCGAGGCTATGGATTTACAGCATGGTTTGGCGTTTGCACCGTCCAGCATGAAGATTTATGCGGGCGAATATCAGGATTGCCATGACGCCGATTTGGTCATGATTGCGGCGGGTGTGGCTCAACAGCCGGGTGAAAGCCGATTGGACCTCCTCCAAAGAAATGCGGAAATCTTTAAGAAAATTGTTCCGCAAGTCGTAAATTCAGGTTTTGACGGAATTTTCCTTGTTGCAACGAACCCTGTGGACATTATGACTCGTGTTGTCTATGAATTGTCGGGTTTTCCGGCTGAAAAGGTTATCGGCAGCGGTACAACATTGGATACCGCCAGACTGCGTTATTTAATCGGAAATCATTTTTCGCTCAACCCAAAAAATGTTCATGCCTATGTTATCGGTGAACACGGGGACAGCGAATTTGTACCCTGGTCACAGGCATTTCTTGCAACAAAGCCGATTTTGGGCATTAACAGCGACAAAAAGTATTTTGACGATTTGCTGAAAATCAGCGAGGAAGTCCGAACCTCAGCACAGGTGATTATTGCCGCAAAGAGAGCTACTTATTACGGCATAGGCATGGCATTGACACGCATTATTTCCGCAATATTCGATGACGAAAACAGCGTGTTGACGGTTTCTTCATATCTCAACGGTGAGTACGGGCAGAAAGATGTTTATATCGGTGTGCCGTCCATTGTATCACGAGAGGGTGTATGGGGTGTTTTGGAGCTTAACATTAACGATGAGGAATCGAAATTGTTTGCAAATTCATGCGAAACGCTCAGAAATTCCTATAAGGAAATTAACCTGAAAACAGAATAACAATTAAGGGGCGAACACTGTTCGCCCCTTTTTGAGTAATTGGACTGTTGGAGGCGGCACGCCGCTTTGTGGTAATTTATGTGCATACATTTTTTTGTGCTTTGAAAAAATGGAGATATTTAACGATATTTGATGTTAAATCTTGTGCATTTCTATGATAGAACACAATATATAGTAATTTTGTTGAAAACCTGTTGAAACTGTTGAAAGCCGAAAAAGCACTGTATAAGCCATAGACCTGAAATCAAAGTTTTGTCAATAGGGCATTTTGACGAATTTTAACCCCCAAAACCGTAACATTTGTTTTATTGACAAGAACAGCAAGTCGGACTATAATAAATAGGTATTTAGAAATGAAACGCAGATTACACCACTATATATTGTGGTTTTAGCATTTTTACCGCTGTACGCATTTTGTATTGGTATGGCAGAGAGGAGAACATATTTATGGATAAGATTATCAAAAGAGATGGGCGAGAGGCAGCATTTGACATTGATAAAATCATCAATGCGATTTTTAAGGCGGCGTCCGCAGTCGGTGGCAGTGACCATGATGAAGCGGAGCGTATGGCAAATCAAGTCGTTGAAATATTGGACAGCGAACCCCATGATGTACCGCCGTCCGTTGAGCATATTCAGGATACAGTCGAAAAAGTTTTGATTGAAAACGGTCATGCCCGTACCGCTAAGGAATATATCCTGTACAGAGCAGAGCGTACCCGTCAGCGTGAGATGAATACCCGTCTGATGAAGATTTATGAGGATTTGACCTTTAAGTCAGCAAAGGACAACGATGTTAAGCGTGAGAACGCCAACATTGACGGCGATACCGCTATGGGTACAATGCTGAAATACGGCTCAGAGGGAGCAAAGCAGTTCTATGAAATGTATATCCTCAAACCCGAACACGCAAAAGCACACTGTGATGGTGATATACATATTCACGACCTCGACTTTTTGACTCTCACCACAACCTGTTGTCAGATTGATATTGATAAACTGTTTACAAACGGTTTTTCCACAGGTCATGGTTTTTTGCGTGAGCCAAACGATATTGCCAGCTATTCCGCTTTGGCTTGTATCGCCATTCAATCCAATCAGAACGACCAACACGGCGGTCAGAGTATCCCGAACTTTGATTACGGTATGTCAAAAGGTGTTGCAAAGACCTACCGCCGAATTTACCGACAGAATCTTCTCCGTGCAATGGAATTGCTTTGCGATGATGAAGACACAAACGCTGTCGGTACGGATATTATTGCCCGTGCTGAGGAAATCAGCGGCAGTTGTGCAAAGTTGGAGGACGGCGAGGCATATATGGAAGCCGAACTGAAACTTTTGACCGAGAAATACGGCGAACAGCTTGCCGGAAAAATTCAGCGTTTTGCTTACAAACACGCCACTTCTGAAACGGACAGATCCGTTTATCAGGCAATGGAGGCTTTTGTGCATAACCTCAACACAATGCACAGCCGTGCCGGTGCTCAGATTCCGTTCAGCTCCATTAACTACGGTACGGATACTTCCCCTGAGGGGCGTATGGTTATCAAAAATGTGCTTTTGGCAACAGAGGCGGGTTTGGGCAACGGTGAAACACCGATTTTCCCGATTCATATTTTCAAGGTTAAAGAGGGCGTGAACTACAACGAGGGCGACCCGAACTATGATTTGTTCAAACTTGCCTGTCGTGTCAGTGCAAAGCGTTTGTTCCCAAACTTCTCCTTTATTGATGCTCCGTTTAATCTTCAATACTACAAGCCGAACAACCCCGCAACGGAAATTGCTTATATGGGTTGTCGTACAAGAGTTATGGCAAATTCCTATGACCCGAGCCGTGAGATTGTCAACGGGCGTGGCAATCTGAGCTTTACTTCCGTAAATCTGCCCCGTTTGGCGATTTTGAGCAACAAGAACATCGACTTTTTCTATGAACAGCTTGACCGTAAAATTGATTTGGTTATTGACCAGCTTTTGGCCCGCTTTGAGATACAGGCACAAAAGAAAGTCAAAAACTATCCGTTCCTCATGGGACAGGGCGTATGGATTGACTCCGAAAAATTGGGCGTTAATGATACGGTTAGAGAGGTTTTGAAACATGGAACGCTGACTTTGGGCTTTATCGGTTTGGCGGAATGTTTGAAAGCATTGACGGGTTATCATCATGGTGAAAGTCAGCAATCCCAAAATTTGGGATTGGAGATTGTCGGCTATATGCGTCGCCGTATGGACGAGGCAACCCAAAAGTACGGCTTGAATTTCTCACTGATTGCCACACCTGCGGAAGGACTTTCGGGACGCTTTGTGCGTATGGACGCTCAACGGTTCGGCAAAATCGAGGGCGTAACGGACAGGTCCTATTATACAAACTCTTTCCATGTTCCCGTTTATTATCCAATCAGTGCATTTGAGAAAATCAAGCTGGAAGCCCCGTATCATGCCCTGACAAACGGCGGTCATATTTCCTATGTTGAGTTGGACGGCGACCCGACAAAGAACCTTGACGCATTCGAGCAAATCATTCGCTGTATGAAAGAGTCGGGTATCGGTTACGGCTCAATCAACCACCCTGTTGACCGTGACCCTGTTTGCGGTTATACAGGCATTATTGACGATGTATGCCCATTGTGCGGACGCACCGAACAGGAGCATAAACAGGGCTTTGAGAGAATACGCCGTATTACGGGTTATTTGGTTGGAACGGTAGACCGCTTTAATGACGCAAAACGGGCTGAGGTTGAGGAGCGTGTCCGCCACTCTTGCTGTAACTAATCGGGGGCTT
>JBJEQG010000092.1:2698-15793 GCA_051881635.1 Acutalibacteraceae bacterium | reverse complement strand
AACGCTATCGTTTCTTTTCCCTTATCCTGCTTCGATTTCTCTTGAAATATAATAGAGTTGTTCGATAACCATAAAACAGTGGGCAAACTGCGTTTGGAAAACGCAAGCCTTGACCTAAATTTTAATTTTTGGCATGTTATCGAACAGGTCTGATTATGATTTTAAGATATTTCTCCAATCCAAGTCGCCTCGTTCCAAACCATGAATGAGCATTTCAGCGGTTGCAATATTTGTTGCAACCGGTATGTTGTGCATATCGCACAACCTAAGTAAATTCATATCATTCGGCTCGTGTGGTTTCGGACTCAACGGATCTCTCAAAAAAAGCAACATATCAATCTCATTGAAAGATATGCGTGCCGCAATTTGCTGGTCGCCCCCCTGTGACCCTGCCAGAAACTTTTGAATTTCCAGACCGGTTGCCTCCTGAACCATTTTGCCTGTTGTGCCTGTTGCACACAGTGTGTGTCTGCTAAGAATACCACAATAAGCAATACAAAATTGTACCATAAGTTCCTTTTTTGCGTCATGAGCTATCAATGCAATATTCATCTGTTTTCTCCTCCTTTGTTTATAAGCATTTAATACAAAATCATTCGATTTTCAACGGAACATATTTGCCGTCCAATCGTGCCGCAATTCGGTCAAACGCCTCAGCGGCCTTCAAATGCCCTTCAACGGGCATTCCTCTTTGGGACAGTGCTGCCGCTGTGCTGTCGTCAGGAACAATGCCAATCAGCCTTGCTCCGGCTTCATCAATCACAGCGTCCAAATCCTCAAACACTGCCGATTTACGGAAACGGTTCTCAGAAAAACGATTGATAATCAAACGGATATTGTCTACTCCACACGCCTTTAAACGGCGGCGAATCTTATCACAGCCCCTAAGCGACAACGGCTCTGCATTTGCAACTAAAAGTGCCTGGTCTGCCGGTGCGGCGGCGGCCTCAAAACCTGTCCCCAAACCTGCCGGACAATCAATCAAAATATGGTCATAATATTTTGTCAGAACGGAGGTAAGCTGTTTCATAATATAAGGACTCAATTCATCACGCACATTTTGCGGTGCCGGAAGAATATAAAGCTCAGGTGTTGTTTTACATGGATAAATCGCACTTGCCGGCGGACAGTTACCGTTGATAATATCCGCCACATCAAAAACAAGGTCATTACTCACGCCAAGCATAAGGTCAATACCACGCATACCCGCATCGCAATCAATCAGCAAAACACGATTGCCACGGCGTACCAGAGCAAAACCAAGCCCTGCCGTTATTGTTGATTTTCCTGTTCCGCCCTTGCCGGAAGTTATTACTGTTACTTTGCCCATTTTGAAATACCTCTTAATATGATGTTATCACATTTTTTTGCATTAGTCAAAGAAAGTATAGAAAATTTTTGTACAAAATTTACATAAGATTTATGGGCAAAAGCACTAATCTTTTAAAACACAAAATTAAAACTGCATTTTGCACAAAAATCCAATCAATCTGTTGTGGAGTTTATCCCACCCGTTGTTGTGTTCTTGTTCGTATCAGTGTCCAATCCCTCACCATAGAAATACGCCCGTAAAACTTTTTCGGCGGCATTCATCGCCACATAACTTTTTGTGCCGTGTTCTATCATAACCGCCACAGCAATTTGCGGATTATCATACGGGGCAAAACATATAAAATTCGCATGGTCAGAACCTGCATTTTCTGCCGTTCCCGTCTTGCCCGCAATCGCTATATCAAAATCCTGAAATGACGAATAATTCTCCGCCGCCTCATACATTGCTTTCGTTACGGCATCAAGATTAGCTTTGCTGACACCCATATTATCCATAATTTCGGGATTATCCGGGTCATTCCCGTAAATAACCTCCGTACCGTCGTATGAAACAACTTTTTGGACAATATGCGTTTTAAGACGGACACCTTTATTCGCAAGCGTAGCGGCGTATGTTGCCAACTGCAAGGTTGAAAAAGCATTGTCTGACTGACCGATTGCGGCCGGACATACACTGCTTTCATACCAATCCGTTCCCCATTTTCTGTTGGTTTCCGGACCTGCCAAAATACCAGCCGTTTCGTAAATTTCAACACCCGTATATACACCCAAACCACAGCGTTTTGCATAAATATTCATCTTGTCAATACCCAACAAACGCCCGACCTCAGCAAAAAAATAGTTACAGGAATGGACAATCGCCGTTCTCATCACTTCTCCGGGGTGATAACCCATACATCTCAATCTCAGACCGTAACCCGTATAAATACCCGTACAATCAATAGCCGTTGATGTTGTAATGGCTTTTTCCTGTAATGCCGCCGCCGCAACCATAGGTTTAAATGTTGAACCGGGAGCTAATGCACTTTGAAAAGCACGATTATACAGCGGCAAAGTTTTATCATTTGCCAATTTTGTGTAATTGGTATAATATTCCGAAAGGTCATAACTCGGATATGTTGCCGCACACAAGACTGAAAAGTCCTTGACATTCAACACAACAATCGAACCGCCCACACAGTCCTCGCCGTCATAATCTCCCTCTACGGACTTTGCATAATCCTGTGCTTCCTGTACGGCTTCCTTTAAGGCTTTTTGTGCCACTTTTTGATATTGTGCATCAATCGTCAGATAGACTGAATTTCCGGGTTGGGCATTGACCGTATCCACAACGCTGACATTCTCGCCACCTGATGAAACTTCATAGCGTTTATATCCTGCCGTTCCTCTCAGATTGCTTTCCAATGCACTTTCAATGCCGCTTTTACCGATAATGTCGTTATAGCTGTAACCGCTGCCTTTCAGTTCCTCATACTCACTCTGTGAAATCTTACCTGTCACACCAACCAAATGAGGTGCAACCGTACCATTAACATAGGTGCGTATTGCCGTTGTTTCAACCGCAACACCCGTAGAGGACGGAAAGTTTTCCGACAAAATCAACATCATGTTTTCACTGATACCCTCCGCAAATGTGTAAGGATTTGAACGGCTGTATCCCGATTTCTGCATATTATACCGCACACTGATAATATCCCTTTGCTGTTTCTTATTGTAATCCGAACATTCATATTTTTCAACCAGACGGGCCATACATTCTTCCGCCGTTGCATAGCTGTTCATGTTCAGATTGTCCTTGCTCTTTAAGTCTGCAATCTCATCTTCCTTATCGGGAGAGAAAGCATAAGAGCCGTCTTTTTCGGTATAAATCGGCAAAACATCAATCCATTTCTCGCCGCCGTTTTCAATCAGCTCAACCAGCTTAACAATCGCCGCATTTAAATCTTTATCTTTCATATACAGGGCATTGATTGTCACTTTGTATCCCGTAACATTGACCGCCAATTCAACACCGTTGACATCAAAAATTTCTCCCCGTATTGCCTCAGTGCTGACTTTATAGCTTGTCGTTGATATTGCCGTTTCATTATAATAATCAGAATTGACAATCTGCCAATCAAACAGTCGTACCGTAAAACCCGTCAGTATCAAAGTCAATATAATCAACAGAACAGTGTATCGTCCCTTATTTCCTTTTGTTTCCATAAATTATCAACACCTCCTGTCAACCTAACGAAAATACCGGCTTTAAGTCAGTTTTGAAATCAAAAATCGGTTTAAGGCAAAAAATACGGGAACAAATGCAGCCGTATAAATCATTCGGGATAAATAATGATTGACAAAAAAGTACCCCATATCCGTATAACCGAATAAAACATAAAAGAATAAAAAATGCAGTCCGAAAATTAAAATAATACATACAGTTGAAACCAACATTGCCGTCAAAAGATTGGTCTTGATATAGTCATTCATTATAATGTTTGAAAAGTAGCACAGAACCGCCAATATCAACGCAAAAAATCCAATCGCTCCCGAATAACCGTAATCCGCCAAAAGTCCTGCCGCCACACCAACCCACATTGCCGCCGTACATGACGGCTCAAACATCGCCACGGTAAGGGCAACCGCTACAAGCGGCACAGGTCTTCCGCCGAAAACCTCAGGTAATAAAAACGGCGTATTCTGTAAAATCAATACCAACAAAAGCTCTAACCCATAAGAAATATACCGCAGTGTCTGAAACTTATTCAAGAGGACACCTCCGTTGATGTCGATGATGTATCCTCAGTGTAGGATACGGTGTTTTTACCGTCAAAGTCCGTAATCACTGCCACAGTCGTTAAGTTCTGTATATCCTCATAGGGCTTTATAATTGCAATCGGTGTGCTGTCATATTTATCGTAAGTGATTTCCGAAACCGCTCCGACAATCAAATCGGACGGATAAACTCCGCCTGTGCCTGTTGTAACAATAATATCGCCCACTGTCATCTTGTTCTGAGCCGATACATTTTTCATAACCGTCAAACCCAAATCCGCATTAACGGGTGTTCCCGAAATAATACCGCCGTCTTTGGTCTTTTTGCTCCAAACGGAAATTTGTATATTTGGCGACAAAATCGTTTGTACGGTACATGAAGTTTCCGACACTGCACACACCTGTCCGATTAAGCCGTCAGGTGTTACAACTGGACAGCCTACGGTAATATCACTTGTTTTTCCTCTGTCAATCGTAAACTCATAAAAATTTTCATTGGGATTGCGGGCAATCACCTTTGCCGCCACAAGTTTATAGTCATTGTGTTCCTCTTTTATGTCATAAAATTCCAAAAGCAGTTCATTCTGTTCTTTCAGGTCATAATACTCAACCAGCATTTCACGGTATTGGCGGTTTTCCTCTGCCAAACGGCTGTTTTCTTCTTCAAGCTCCGCCACTGTTTTTGTTGACGGCAAACTGTCTTTAACGCTCTCCGTCATACCCGCCGCACTTTTTTGCAAGGGGATAATGACATAATTCGTCAAAAAACTGCCAATCGACTTATTTCCGGAAGTCACCAAAATGATAACCAAAAAAACACAAACAACCGCAATCAGAACTTTAAAGCTCCGACTGCCCAACCGTCCTTTCATTTTACGCTTATTTCCGCCGCTCAATACAAATCCCGTTCCTATCTTACAAAACTTTATATTTGGGCTTTTCCCCAAACACCACAATGGTTTTAAACCGCATAAGGGATATTTACCTGCGGCGGCTCGCCGCTCCCTTATGTATCCCGTCTTTTTGGGAATAAGGTAAAGCGTTTAACCTTATTTTCTGCCACGCTGAACACTTTGAACAATAGATTCCACTCTGCGTCCCGTACCTTCTGCCACGCAGTCCAACGGGCGTTCCGCCATATGAACGGGCATACCCGTTTCCTGTGCCACAAGCAAATCCAAACCTCTCAACAAAGAACCGCCGCCCGTCAGCATAATACCGTTGTCGATAATATCCGCCGACAATTCCGGAGGTGTTTGCTCCAAAGTTGTCCGAACTGCCTCTACAATCGTGGACAGTGGTTCTGCCAAAGCGTCACGCACTTCCGCCGCCGTAATAACAATATCTTTCGGCAAACCGTCCAAAAGATTTCTGCCTTTGATTTTAACACCGCTTTCGTCATCATAAGGATACGCTGAACCGATTTGAATTTTAATATCCTCAGCCGTTCTCTCGCCAATCAAAAGATTATATTTTTTCTTGATATACTGCGTAATAGCGTCATCAAACTTGTCCCCTGCCACTCTGACCGAACAGGAGGTTACAATATCACCAAGCGAAATAACCGCAACTTCCGATGTGCCGCCGCCAATATCCACAACCATACTTCCGCATGGCTGTGATACGGGCAATCCCGCACCGATAGCCGCCGCCATAGGTTCTTCAATCAATTCCACACGCTTTGTTCCGGCACGCTCTGCCGCATCGACAATCGCACGGCGTTCCACATCAGTCGCACCGGACGGAATACAGATAACAACACACGGTTTTCCAAAACCATGAGAATGAACTGCCTTGCGGATAAAATGTTTCAGCATGGTTGCCGTAATGTCAAAATCCGCAATAACACCGTCTTTGAGCGGACGAACCGCAACAATGGATCCCGGTGTTCTGCCAATCATTTCCTTTGCCTGTGTGCCGACCGCCAAAACCGTATCTGTCCTCACATCAACGGCAACAACGGACGGCTCACGGATAACAATTCCCTTATTTTTTATATAAACCAATGTATTTGCCGTTCCCAAGTCAATTCCAATATCCTTTGAAAACATAATTTAAAAATACCCCTTTCCATAACGGTATTTACCGACAAAATCAAATCCCATTTCTCATGTTTTATTATAACTTTTCGTCCATGTAATCTCAACAACAACTTTGTCATATTTTTGACTTCTACTTTACATTCAAAGAACAGCGGTATTTTTGACTTATTTTTGTTTAATAATTTATCCTTTATTCCCGTCCTGTCGAGCCAAATCCGCCATTTCCACGCTGTGTTGACGACAAATCTTCCGTTTCGACAAATGTCGCACACACAACAGGCATAATGACCATTTGGGCAATACGCTCCTGTGGCTGTATGGTATAAGGTTCATTGGATATATTGCAAAGCCCGACACAGATTTCTCCACGGTAGTCGCTGTCTACAACACCAACACCGTTTGATAATGTAATACCATGCTTTACGCCCAAACCGCTCCTTGCAAAAATAAAAGCGGCAAGCGTGTTATTTTCCAATTCTATGGCAATTCCCGTCGGCACTTTGACAAGCTCTCCCGAATGAAGGATAATAGGTTCATTTATGCACGCAAATAAATCTGCTCCCGCTGAACCGTCTGTTGTTCTGACAGGTATTTTGGCATTTTCGGATAATTTTTTAATTTTTACAATCTCAGACATATTTTATCACCTTTTTAAAAGTTTTCAACACTTTCAACATTTTAACAGGAGTTTTCAACTATTCAACACCCCGATAGTATAAACCCCGAGTAAAAGCCTTTTTCTCGGTATTATTTTTGTTGAAAACCGGTGAGTTTTTAACTTTTTCAACCAAGTTTTCAACAGAAAACCGAAAAACGGTAAAATCAACACCTTTGATTTCATTTTTCCTGTCCGACAAAATAAGCGGAACGGCATTGAGAATTTCCGTACACGCTCCATAGCACTGCATAGGAAAATCAATTTTCTTTCGGTCACGCAAATACGGTGTTTTTTTCGTGACCATGCAATTTTTACAGCCCTTTCCGTCATTTTGTGCGGGACAATTCCTTGTCAGCATTAGCGGCAAATGCCCATAGGCAATCAATCCTATCGGCAGTCGTCCGCCCAAGCGTGAAATCTGCTCCAAAGTCAATTCAAAGGAAACTTCACAGTCCATAATTCCCATACGCTCTGCCCAATCAATCGCCGCCGTATTCATTAAATTCAGTCCAAAACCGCCGTGAATATCCATATTCAGTTCTTTTGCCATTTGAACCGCTCCGACATTAGACGCCAGCACATCGTATATTCCTAATTTATCACGAATTTCTGCTAAGCGTGTCGCAATCTGTCGCTCCAAACCAAACATTCCTCTCGGAATTTCTATTCCCAACGGCAATCCCCTTTCAAGCAGTTTTTCATACTCTTGCAAGGGGCGATTATATGGAACATAAATCAAATCGCAGTCCGAAAATTCTTCGGGAACAACACAGTCCGTCAAACGAACTCTGTATTTTTTCGGCACAATTCCCTGTCTTGTATCCGTTACAGGCAAAACAGGCATTGTAAAAGGAACAGTCGTCACCGCACTTCTTTGACTATAAAGTCTTTCCAATGCCTCACGCCGCATGACATTCATATCCGCCGCCGAAAGGGACAAGCCCTCTCCAACAGTGCCGTCAATGACAGCGGCATTAAAAACAGTGCCGCCCGTTTTTGAAAAAGCGTTTTTACATTTTTCTTCCGTCAGTGGCACATTTCTTGCCGTTTCAGGTACAGTCCCCTCAATTTCCGCCTTATGCCCCTCATAATCGGAACAAATCAGCTTTGACGGTTGTCCTTCCCTAATATCAAAAAGACATTCTATCGGCACTCTTTTGCTTTCGTCCTTATACAGTCCCCTCAATTCAGCAAAGACTTTATTCGTTGCCGCCGTCACATTTTCTTTTTCACGGATACCGAACATCTCCACGCCACGCCGTCCCGTAAAATAGCCGTCCGTAAAGCCTGAACGGGAGAAAACCGCCCTCAGCGACCTTTCTATTTCCTCTGACACCGCACCGTTATCTCTTTGTTGACGGCAAGCCGTTACCGCCGCCGCCACATATTCGGGGCGTTTCATGCGTCCCTCGATTTTCGCTGAGGTTACGCCTATGGATTCCAATTCCTGCAAATGACTAATGAGAGAAATATCCTTCAAACTTAAATCATGCCCCGTACCGCCTGCCGCCTTAAACGGCAAACGGCAAGTCTGAGCACACGCCCCACGATTTCCACTGCGTGAACCTAACATCGCACTGAAATAGCATTGTCCAGATACACTCATGCACAACGCCCCATGTACAAAAACTTCAAGCTCAATCGGACTGTCCTTTGCAATCGCACGAATTTCCTCAAATGACAGTTCTCTTGACAAAACCGCCCGTTTAAATCCCATTTCATGTAGAAGCCGTACACCTTTCGGCGTATGTACCGACATTTGTGTTGAACCATGCAAACGGGCTTGCGGTGCCGCCTTGCGAATAAGCGATGCCAAACCGACATCTTGAACAATAAAAGCGTCCACGCCCACTGACAAGGCATATTCAATCAGTTCCAACGCCTCTTTCAATTCATAATCATGAAGTAAAATATTACACGCCATATAAACTTTCACACCTGCCGCATGACAATAAGCAACTGCCTGTTTCATTTCTTCGGCATCAAAGTTTCCTGCCGAAGCTCTGGCACTGAGTTTTTTTGCACCGATATAAACGGCATCTGCTCCACAGCGAACAGCCGGTGTTATGGATTCCATACTGCCGGCGGGAGCTAATATTTCTATCTTTCCCATACAATTCAGTTACTCCTCCGCCGCTTCTTCATCTTCAATCCTGACGGTGTTTTCCGTCTGGCTGACAGATGTTACCGGAGCGGAAAGCGGCGGCATATTCTCCGATTCTTTTGAAAGCTGCATAAGGCGTTGACGCAAAATTTCATTTTCTCTTTGCAGCTTTATGTTTTCCCGTCTGTACTCCTCAGCTTGCAGGCGTATTCTTGCCGCCGAGTCCAGATAATCACGGTTTCTGCGTCTTAATGCGTCCACAGACTTTTCCGACTTTTTACACGCATCGCAATAATTCAATGCTGTTAAAATTGCCGCTTCCGTTACGGAAATTCTTGCCGAAGAAGTCAATATTCCACGAACTTCCCTGTCAACCTCTGCCGCTACGGACAATGTATATTCAACGGCATCTTCACCTGAAACCGTAAACGAGGTATTGCATATTCTCACCTTAACTTTATTTTTATTCATAATATGAACCTCACCCAAAATTTTAAAATTTATATTTATATTATAATACAACTTCAACTTTTAGGGAATATCAAAAATCATAAAACCATACTTTTCACGCACTTTTTTGTCAAATGTATTTATCATTGTGTCGTTTTGTGCTATACTATAATTAAATTTATCGAAAATAAGGAAGTGAAATCTTATGGGGCAAAAGTTCATATTGGACAAAAGCGGAAAAATATCCGATGATGATCCTGTTTATGAAAAATTGAAACTTTGGCATGAAAATGATGAATATGATAAAATAATCAATACAATACAATCCATTCCACGAAAGATATGGAGTAACGAACTGTGGTTTCGATTTATCAGTGCATTAAACAATCTGAAAAGATTTGACGAAGCCCGCACCGAAATAGAAAAAGTCAAAAAATATTGCCAAAGTCCAAAAGACCAGGCCTCTGCGGCTTATATGCTCGGCTATATTTTTTACATGGAGGACCAGGAGTTTAAAGCACTGTCACTCTTTAAACAAGCCATGCAGTTAGACGAAGAACGGGATCTTTTTGCTGATTGTCAGGCTTGCGAAAAATATATCCGTCAGCACTTCACTAAACTTGTTCGTACTGTTTCCATGCTCAGTCAATTTTTCATAGAAAAAGAACAATCCGTACCCGAAGAAGATAAAGCCGAACTTTCTGCCGAACAACTTCCTATTATGTTAAGTTTCTTACCCTCTGTCCGCCGTTTGCCCGTTATTGAAAAGACTATGCAGACAAGCAACCTCTATTTCAAGTATGATTTGGAAGAAAAAGACGCTGTGCGTGAATTTCTCCTGAAAACTTACCAAATTCATGACTTTAAAACGCTCAGACAATCAGCCGCAGATTGCTTTCATGTCAACGCCAATTACAAAGATATGATAGCTTATACTTTGGGACGCCCAAATTTTGACATAAATACACTCAAAGGTTCGGGGCGATTAGCTTGGGATTGTTCCATGCAATATATGGAACAAATCATCGAATACATACCGCATGGCGGTTTAGTCGCTTGGGATATAAGTGAAACAATAGGCCTGGCTCGTCATGCCTATGCCTGTGACCTTATAAACGAAAATGAACTTTTCAATTTTGTTTATGACTGTTCAGCCGAAATTATCAAAAAATACACCTCATGGAACGAATACTTAACCGCCCTTGTTTTGGGCGGAGCGTATTTTGTGTTTATTGGGGATTTAAATATTAAAGCAAGCATTGGTTTCCTGAATACCATCGGAAAAATATTTCTCAAAAGTCCGCTTTTTTCTTATAAATGGGTAACCAATTTGCCCGAATCGGAAAATAAAACCTCAACTCAAACCATATAATAGCCCGAAGCAAGGTCAAATCCCTTAACTAAAAAGGAGAGATTACTATGAGTGATATAAAAATAATGCCGTCCGTACTGAATGGTACGGTTTCCATGCCACCCTCCAAAAGTGCGGCTCACCGTGCAATTTTATGTGCGGCTTTGGCTGAGGGTATCAGTGTTCTGCACCCTGTTGCCCTCTCTAACGATATTGCCGCCACAATCGAATGTGTCAAGGCTCTTGGCACAACCGTTACCCTCAACGGCGATACATTGACTGTTGACGGACGCACTACCTTTCGCTCCAAAAAAGCGGAATTGGATTGCGGTGAATCGGGTTCTACTTTGCGATTTATGATACCTATTGCCGCTGTCGGCGGTGTAAATGCCCGATTTATCGGTCATGGGCGTTTGCCTCAACGACCGATTGGCATTTATCTGGATTGTCTGCCGAAAGCAGGTGTTAAATGCCATACGGAAGGCGGTTTACCGCTGGAAATTGACGGTACATTACAAGGCGGCACATTTGAGATTGCCGGAAACATCAGTTCGCAATTTATAACGGGACTTTTGCTCGCCTTGCCGTTAGCAAAAACGGACAGCCGCATTATTCTGACTTCTCCCCTTCAATCTTCGGGGTACATTGATATGACGATAGATACCATGAAAAACTTTGGTGTTCATGTCACAGCGGAGGAAAACGGCTGGACAATTAAGGGACAACAGCATTATCAACCACAGGATTATACCATTGAGGGTGATTGGTCACAAGCCGCTTTTTTCCTTGCCGCCGCCGCTTTTGGGGGCAATATTGTTATCGACAATATGAACTTCAATTCAAAACAGGGAGATATGGCTTGTATTGATTTATTTGCACAATTCGGGTGTCAAATTCAGCGTGAAAACGGACTTTTAAAGGCTTGCGGCGACAAACTCAACGGCATTGAAATCAATGCCGAAAATATCCCCGACCTTGTTCCGATTTTGGCTTGTACGGCGGCACTGTGTTCGGGAACAACAACGATTACGGGAGCGGCCCGTCTGCGTATTAAGGAAAGCGACCGCCTTGCCGCTGTAACGCAAAACTTAACGGCATTGGGAGCAGATGTTACCGAATTGCCCGACGGATTGATTATAAACGGCAAACCGCAATTACATGGCGGTAAAGTCAACGGCTTTAATGACCACCGTATTGTTATGGCATTTGCCATAACAGCTCTCAAAGCCGATAAACCTGTTATCATTTCGGATATGGAAAGCATTAACAAATCCTATCCGAATTTCTTTGAGGACTATACAAATTTAGGAGGAATTGCTCATGTCATCATGGGGTAATACAGTTAAAATATCTATTTTCGGTGAAAGTCATGGTACGGGAATAGGCGTTGTCATTGACGGCTTGCCGTCAGGTGAAGCGATTGATATGGACGCTGTTCTTCTGCAAATGGCCCGCCGTGCTCCGGGAAACGATAAAGCCTCCACACCACGCAAAGAGGCTGACCAACCCGAAATTCTTTCAGGTATGCTCAACTGCTGTACAACGGGTGCACCGTTATGTGCCGTTATCCGCAACACAAACACACGCTCACAGGATTACGGCAATCTGCTGACAACTCCACGCCCCTCTCATGCCGACTTTACAGGCTTTGTGCGTTACAACGGTTTTAACGACATTCGTGGCGGAGGTCATTTTTCGGGACGATTGACAGCCCCTTTGGTTTTTGCGGGAGCAATCTGCCGTCAAATATTGGAGCGTCGCAATATCAATATAGCCGCTCATATTGCGTCTGTCGGCACAATTCAAGATGAACGCTTTAACCCGACAGATATTCCCACAGAGCTTATGGAGCGTTTGTCCAAAGAAAAATTCGGCTTGATTGACAGGGAAAAAGAAACCGCCATGCGGGAATTGATTGAAGATTGCCGCATGAAACAGGACAGTATCGGCGGTACAATCGAATGTGCCGTTACAGGTATGCCTGTCGGTATCGGCTCACCGATGTTTGGCGGTATTGAAAATGTTCTTGCCTCTATACTTTTTGGTATTCCTGCCGTCAAAGGCGTTGAATTCGGTTCAGGTTTTGACGGCAGTGCTTTAAGGGGCAGTCAAAATAATGACCCGTTCTACTATGATGAAAACGGACAGGTTAAAACCAAAACAAACAATCACGGTGGTATTTTGGGCGGTATCAGTTCGGGTATGCCAATTCTGTTCCGTGTTGCCATTAAACCGACAGCCTCAATATCACAAAAACAACAAAGTGTTAATCTTCAAGAACATACCGAAACGGAGCTTGAAATTCATGGACGGCATGACCCTTGTATTACCGTTCGTGCCGTACCGGTTGTTGAGGCGGCAACCGCTGTGGCTTTGCTCAATCTTATTATGGAGGGAACAA
>JBJEQG010000092.1:0-2598 GCA_051881635.1 Acutalibacteraceae bacterium | reverse complement strand
GTTGTTGAGGCGGCAACCGCTGTGGCTTTGCTCAATCTTATTATGGAGGGAACAAAACTGTGAGTTTAGATGAAATCCGAAAAGAAATAGACAGTATCGACAAGGAACTGATTAGCCTATTTTGTCAGCGTATGGAATGTTCCAAAAAAGTTGCCGAAGAAAAGGCAAAAAACAACACACCGATTTTAAATGCCAAGCGTGAGAAAGAAATTTTAGACCATGTCTATACACAGGCTGGTGAATACGGCGGAAGCACAAGACTGCTCTATTCTACAATTTTAGAATTGAGCCGTGCCTTACAGCATGATATGTTGGGAAGCGGTGCGGAACTGAGAAACACAATCCTCAATGCCCAAAACGATATTCCGTTCAATTCCTCAGAAGTCCGTGTTGCCTGTTTCGGCAAAGAGGGAACTTTCACTCATGTAGCGGCAAGAAAAGTCTTTCCTCATGCCGAGCCGATTTTTTGCGGTAAATTCCGCAATGTTTTCGAGGCTGTTTCCAAAGGGGACGCCGAATTTGGCATTATCCCGATTGAAAACTCCTCTGCCGGTTCTGTCATTGATGTTTATGACCTTATGCTTGAATATAGATTTTATATATGCACAGCGGTTGATATTCCAGTCAGCCAATGTCTGGCTGTTCTTCCAAACACAAAATTGGAGGATATTCAAACCGTTTATTCTCACCCACAGGCTCTTGCACAGTGTGCGGAATTTCTGAACACATACAATCTGCAATCCGTTTCTTGCGAAAGCACCGCTTTGGCGGCAACTATGATTGCCGATAAAAAGAATAAAGCGTATGCCGCTATTTGTTCAGAGGAAGCGGCGGAAAATTCGGGCTTGGAAATCCTCCAAAAGAATATTCAAGCCAACAAAAATAATTGCACCCGCTTTATCGTCATTACAAAGCAATTATCCATTCCGCAAAATGCAGATAAAATCAGTCTTTGTTTTTCTTTGCCCCATGTTACAGGCTCGCTTTACAGTACGCTTTGCCGTTTTGCCGCTCACGGCTTAAACCTGACTAAAATTGAAAGCCGCCCCATTGTCGGCAAGTCGTTTGAATATCTGTTCTATCTTGATTTTACTGGAAATGTACATAACGAACCTGTTTTAAATCTGCTTTGTGCTTTGTCTGATGAAATGTCGGAATTTTCTTTCCTCGGAAACTATAAAGAAGTTTAATTTGATTGTCTAACCAATATCTTTTATGCAAAAATGACTGTATCAAACATCAAATGATGAAAGATACAGTCATTTTTATACGAAAAGTGTTTCAACTTTTAAAATATACAAATAGTATATTATACAATTTGAAACAGATAGAATTTCAAATAGTTTGTTTCGGGAACATTCCATAAAATCGGGTGGTCGGGGGACTGTTGGCGTGCCTCAATCTGCCGCAAAGACACATGGGCGTCAAATGCCGCTGATTTGAGCATTGTACGGAACAATTCGTCCGTCATGAAGTGCGAACATGAACAGGTTGCCAAATAACCGCCACGAGGCAATAACTTCATCGCTCGGAGATTTATTTCCTTATAGCCACGCACCGCACTTTCAACCGTACTGCGTGACTTTGTAAAGGCTGGCGGGTCAAGAATGATATAGTCATATTTGTTGGTTGGCGGCATTTCCGGCAAAAGGTCAAACACATTTGCCGCCATAAAACTCATATTTTCCGTTAAGCCGTTCAGTTCGGCGTTGCCCTTTGCCATTGTAATCGCATCTTCCGAAATATCGACTGCACAAACATGAGCCGCTCCCGCTTTTGCCGCATTTAACGCAAAAGAACCCGTATGCGTAAAGCAATCCAAAACACGCTTGCCCCTTGCAATTTTTGCCGCCGCACGGCGGTTATATTTTTGGTCAAGGAAAAATCCCGTTTTTTGTCCGTTCTCAAAGTCAACATGATACTTTATGCCGTTCTCTGTAATAATCGTTTCCGTACTGTCGGGAACAACAATACCCTCCAACGGATAAAAGCCTTTACCTTCTTCCATGCCCTCCAACTTGCGAATGGCAACATCGTTACGCTCATAAATTCCCTTAATCGCAAAGCCGTCCTCCGTCAACACCTTATATAACAGGGGAAAAATAATCGGCTTTAATTTTTCCATGCCCAAAGAAAGTGTTTGGACAACCAAAATGTCATTAAACTTGTCAACCGTCAATCCGGGAAAAGTATCTGACTCTCCAAAAATCACACGACAGCAATTCAAATCTTCCGTATCCATAACCGATTTACGATAATCCCATGCGTAACGGATACGGCGTTCAAAAAAATCAGCATTAAATGTATCGTTGGCATTGGTGGAAATAATCCGAATACGGATTTTGGAGTGGCTGTTATAAAATCCCGTACCGATGTATTTGCCTTTGGCGGACACAACATCAACCAAATCACCGTCCTGTGGTTCGGCACTTAACTTTTGCACCTCTGCCTCATACACCCATGGGTGTCCCATGCGTACTGTTGTTTCGCCTTTTCGTGTAATCTCCGCCTGTATATAACCTCTGTCTTTCAATCCCACAACATCTGCTACTCAAAATATGGACAAATATATCCATATCGAGAATTGAAAGTCCTCAC
>JBJEQG010000091.1:0-15804 GCA_051881635.1 Acutalibacteraceae bacterium | reverse complement strand
TTTTTTAGGTTAGTTGTGAAGTAAAATTCAAGGTGCAAAAGGAGAACAACGATTATGAATATTCAAGAATTACAAAAAGAAATCCTCCGCTTGAAAAAAGAAAAAGATATTTGTATTTTGGCTCACAGCTATCAAACAAGAGAAATTGTTGAGATTGCCGACTTTACAGGCGACTCTTTTCAGCTAAGTGTCAAAGCAACTGAAGCTCCTCAAAAAACTGTCATTATGTGTGGTGTGCGTTTTATGGCTGAAACTGTTAAGCTGCTCTCCCCTGAAAAAACAGTTTATCTTGCCAGCCCGATTGCTGGTTGTCCAATGGCAGAACAAATGGACAAGACTTTAATTGAAGAAGTAAAGAAACAATACCCTGACTATACAGTCGTTGCCTATATCAATACAACGACTGACTTGAAAACAGTCTGTGATGTTTGTGTTACTTCATCATCTGCTGTTAAAATTGTAAAGAAACTGCCTAATAAGAATATTCTTTTTATTCCTGACTGCAATTTGGGAAATTATGTTGCTCAACAAGTTCCTGAAAAGAACTTTAAATTACTTCAAGGCGGTTGCCCTATTCATGCCCGTATGTCTGCAAGAGATGTTCAAAAAGCCCGCACTTTATATCCGAATGTCAAACTTTTGGTACACCCTGAATGTAAACCCGAAGTTGTGGCTGATGCTGATTTTATAGGTTCAACCTCTGCCATTATGGATTACGCAAAGAAATCCGAAGATAAAGAATTTATTATTGGTACGGAAATCAGCATTGCACAACATTTATCTTATGAATGTCCAAATAAGCGTTTCTATCCTTTATCCAAAGAGTTGATTTGTCCTAATATGAAGTCCACTTCTTTGATGGATATTTACCATATTCTTTTGGATAATGGCGGAGAAGAAATTACTTTGGACGAAGAAACAATGACAAAGGCTCGTGTATGTATTGACCGCATGATTGAATTAGGATAACAGGTGAATTTATAATGAACAAAAAAGCACTTATTGCCATGAGCGGCGGTGTAGATTCAAGTGTTTCCGCTTTTTTGATGAAAAAACAGGGATATGACTGTATGGGTGTCACCATGAAACTCTTTCAAAATGATGATGTTGGTGTTTCCAGAGAACAGTCCTGCTGTTCCTTAGAAGATGTTGAGGACGCCCGCAGCGTTGCCTTTTCGTTAGGTATCCCCTATCATGTCTTTAACTTTTCTGACCGCTTTCAAGAAGAAGTTATGGACCGCTTTGTTCGTTCTTATGAAAATGGCATAACACCTAACCCATGCATCGACTGCAATCGTTACTTGAAATTTCAAAAATTATTTTTGCGTGCCAAAGAATTAGGTTATGATTATATTGTTACAGGACACTATGCTCAAATCGTTTTTGATGAAAAAACAGGACTCTTTTTACTAAAAAAAGCCGTTGACCCTCACAAAGACCAAAGCTATGTATTGTATTCTTTAACGCAGGAACAGTTGGCTCATATAAAGTTCCCCTTAGGCGGCATGAATAAAAGTGATGTTCGTAAAATTGCCGAAGAACAAGGATTTATCAACGCTAAAAAACATGATAGCCAAGATATTTGCTTTGTACAAGATGGGAAATATGCAAACTTCATTGAACAATATACAGGAAAAACCTATCCCGACGGAAACTTTGTTGATAAGAATGGTAAAGTTTTAGGACGGCATAAAGGTATTATCCGATATACAATCGGACAACGAAAAGGTTTAGGATTGGCACTACCTCAACCAATGTATGTATGTTCAGTTAATCCGAGCGAAAATACAGTTATTCTCGGTACAAATGATGAACTGTTCTCCAAAGATTTGATTGCAAAGGATATTAACCTTATTTCTGTTGAACACATTGATACGCCTCTGCGTTTAAAAGCAAAAATCCGTTATGCTCAACCAGAACAATGGGCAACGGTAACACAGCTTGATGATGATACATTATCAGTTGTTTTTGATGAACCTCAAAGGGCGATTACAAAAGGACAATCAGTTGTTCTTTATGATGGTGATATTGTTGTCGGCGGTGGAACAATACAATAAATGAAAAAACAAGCCCCACAAACAGAATTCTTGAAAACTGTTTGTGGGGCTGTTTTTATGTCAATATGTTAATAAATCATTTCATCAAAGCTGTAAATATACTTATCTGCCAATTTTTTTAGTAAAGGCTGTTCCGACAAAGAATATTGGTCATAAACGGCTACGGTTTGCATACCGACAGACTTAGCACTTTGTATGCCTTGCGGAATATCCTCAAAAACAATACAATCCTCGGGACGAGCTTGAACTCTTTGAGCAGCATACAGATAAACATCGGGGCAACTTTTTGGCTTCCCTACTTCATCAGTATAACAAATCGCATCAATCAAATGGGTCAAGCCATGATGTTCCAACAATGGCAAGGTTAATTTCGGCAATGATGAAGTCGCTATTGTCAAAGCAATACCCTCAGATTTTAAATGGTGCAAATAATCCAAAATACCTGCTTTTAAAGGAACATTATATCGGTATTCATTTTGTGCCATATCCAACCATATATCTATAATCTGTTGGGGTGTTTCGGTGAAACCATAGCGTTGAATGGTGTACTCGGCGGCAGATTTAAAAAACATCGTTTTTACAGCCTCACTATAATCGGCTGTAAGAGGAATGTTTCTTGAAGCTAAAAAATCTCTGTCTACCTTTTCCCAAACATACATGGAATCCGCCAAAGTACCGTCCAAATCAAAAATAGCGGCCTTAAAATCTTTCATAGAACCTCCGATTTTACTTTAAAAAACATTCTCTTAATGCCTGTGCAGCTGCTTTAATATCCGATTGGGCAACAATCCCCGACACAACAGCGATACCATCAACACCTGTACCGCAAAGTTGTGCGGCATTTGTTTTATTGATACCGCCAATCGCAACCATAGGAATTTCAACTGAATTAGAAATAGAACGCAAAAGTTCAATCGAACCTCTTTTGGCATCGGATTTTGTTGTTGTTCCAAAAATTGCACCGACACCAATATAATCCGCACCCTCCTGTTTTGCCTTTTGGGCAAGCTCAACAGATGGAGCTGTTACACCAATGATTTTATTTTCTCCCAACAACTTTCGAGCTATGGTGGCAGGCAAATCTTTCTGTCCAAGATGAACACCATCAGCACCTACTGCCAAAGCTATATCTACACGGTCATTTATAATGAGTGGTACATGATAGTGTTTTGTAACTGTCAAAACAGCACAGGCCGTTTCATAAAATGCCCGTGAAGACAAATTCTTTTCCCGTAACTGGACCATAGTAACACCGCCCTGTATTGCCTTTTCAACACATTCAGGCACAGTTGTGGTAGTCATTAATTCACTGTCGGTGACAAGATATAAGGATAAATCAAATGCTTTCATTTATTTTTCCCCATAAATTATTTTTCAGAACAGAATTTTACGGTTTTGCCTTCCAAAATAAGATTGGTAGTTCTTACAGCACACATTTTACCGCACATCGAACAAGTATGTCTTTCGGCAACAGGCACAGACTCATAATATCGGCGTGCTTTTTCCGGGTCAATCGCACATTCAAACATCTTATCCCAATCCAAAGCATGACGGGCATCTGCCATTTTATTATCAATATCTCTTGCACCAACAACTCCTTTGGCAATATCGGCAGCATGAGCAGCAATCTTTGAGGCAATAATACCCTCTTTAACATCATCAACATCTGGCAAACGCAAATGCTCTGCGGAAGTTACATAGCAAAGGAAGTTTGCACCGTTTTGTGCTGCAATTGCACCACCGATAGCTGATGTAATATGGTCGTAACCGGGAGCAATATCTGTAACTAATGGTCCAAGAACATAGAACGGTGCACCGTGACAAATACGCTTTTGCAGACGCATATTGGCGGCAATTTCATTCATTGCCATGTGTCCCGGTCCTTCAACCATAACCTGTACATCTTTTTCCCATGCTCTTTTTGTTAAATTACCAAGTTCAATCAACTCACTTATTTGACCAGCATCTGTGCTGTCGTCCAAACAGCCCGGACGCAAAGCGTCACCCAAGCTGATTGTAACATCATACTCTCTCAAAATATCCAAAACTTCATCGTAATATTCATAGAAAGGATTTTCGTTACCTGTCATCTCCATCCATGCGAAAATCAAAGAACCACCACGAGATACAATATTCATACGGCGTTTATCTCTCTTTAAACATTCAATGGCTCTTTTATTTAAACCTGCATGAATGGTCATAAAGTCAACACCCTCTTTGGCATGAGCTTCGATAACCTTTAAAAAATCTTTGGCTTTAATTTCAAGAATATCTTTTTCCAAATAACCGATAGCATCATACATTGGAACTGTGCCAATCATGGCGGGAGAATAATCAATCAACTGCTGACGGAAAGTATTTGTTTTTCCATAATTGCTCAAATCCATAATCGCCTCAGCACCAAAAGATACTGCCATTTTAACTTTTTCAAACTCTCGGTCATAATCTACACTGTCGCCTGAAATACCCAAATTGACATTGATTTTTGTTTTTAAACCGTCACCGATACCCTCAGCACTCAGTGATGTATGGTTAATATTTGCGGGAATTGCAACTGTACCTGCTGCAACCCATGTACGAATTTGCTCAGCGGAAAGATTTTCTTTATTGGCAACAGTTTCCATTTCGGGAGTGATAATACCTTTTTTGGCAGCTTCCATTTGTGTCTTGTAGTTTCTCATTTATTCAAGTCCTTTCTTATACAATTCATAAAAATGGTTTGTTGGACCATGACCGTGACCTAAAGGCAAGGCGTGTTCGATAGCTATAGTTACATATTTTTTGGCACGCTGTACTGCCTCATCCAAAGGATAGTCTTTGGCTAAATTGGCGGCAATTGCTGAGGATAAAGTACAACCTGTACCATGTGTGTTCTTTGTTTGAATACGCTGTGTGTTATAAGTAAGAAATTTATTTCCGTCATACAGATAATCAATAGCATCTCCGTTCAAATGTCCGCCTTTAATCAATACATTCTTTGCACCCAAAGCGTTAATGGCTATGGCAGCTTTCTTTATATCGGTTTCCGTTTTGATTTCATATCCGACAATCGTTTCTGCTTCGGGAATATTGGGCGTCAAAAGATATGCTAATGGAATAATTTCCTGTTTCAGCATTTCAAGAGCATCTGGCTGCATAAGAGCATGTCCACCTTTGGCAATCATAACAGGGTCAATAACTGTGTAAGTCGGCTGATAGGTTTTTAATCCCTCAGAAACGGCATACATACATTCAATTGATGATAGCATTCCTACCTTAACAGCATGAACAGGCATATCTTCAAAAACGGCTTGAATTTGTTCTTTGATCATTTGCGGAGAAATATCCTCCACAGAAATGACACGAGTCGTATTTTCTGCAACAACAGATACAATAACACTCATACCAAAAACACCGTTTGCCGAAAAAGTTTTTAAATCGGCCTGTATGCCTGCACCGCCCGAGCAGTCAGAACCTGCTATGGTTAATGCGGTTTTGAGCATAGTTTTTCCCTCCTTTAAACACAAAAATGCCCGTCCGTCAACACGGGCAGGCATATCAAAAAAATTGATTGATTTACTCCCTACAACGGCATAACCCGACAGGTTCAAAGGGTATATTCTCAACCGTCAAAGCGGTACCCCTGTAAACAATTTATTCTTTTATTGTTTATGATACTATTTTTGCAGTAACATAATTCACAACTTATAGAGATGCTGTCTACAAAATCAACTTCACATATTTTACATACCTACTGATTAAGTAAAAAAGATGATACCCTTATCATATAGGCAGTACAATACAACAATCCTCTATGTTTTTGTTCTGAACATATTATATACTTCATTCTTTAATTTGTCAATCTTTATCTGTCAGCCTTTTGACTGACAGACTATTGACAAAATGTTGTGACACTTTTGTTGTTGTAAAAGTCGTAAATGTTATGCGGGAATAAATGTACAGTTATTGATTGTAATTTTTGCAACCTCTGACGGGTCTATCGCTATTTGTTTCTTACATTCAGAACTTTCCGAATATACAAAAGTCAGTGATGTGTTGTTCTCATCGGACGAATCAGAAGTACTCGTAGATGTTAAAATCGCATAAAATGTATCTCCATTATTCATGGTGATAATACCATAATCATCACGATTCAAAAAAGCAGAAAGATCATTCTCACTCAGTTTTAAATCTGAGCAGTTGATTGTCAAATTAAAGTTTGAAACAGTGACATATTTAATTTCACCGGCAAATGTACTTTCCTCTGCCTTGAAATTTCGGGTTGTGGAACGGTAGTTCAAATCAAGAGAAACATCAAAAGCAACATCAAAAGCGGCATCTATTGCATTTTTGAAATCTTCCTCATAGTTTTCAATATTCCCCGTTTTTAAAAATTTATCCATATATTCATAATCAACGATTTGGATATTCTCCATATGGGCTGTCAGTCTTTGACCTTTTACTATAACTGAGTCACGGTTGACAACAATATAACAAAGAATACTGCCATCATCTTGAACATAACCTATATGACCATAGGCACCGCCACCGTTTTTATTAAACCACTCATCAAGTAATGGCTTTGAAACATCACAATCAAAAGTATCAAAGACCACATATGTTTCTTTGTCTGTTGACGCTTTAAAAGGTGTACCGTCTGTCTTTGTGATTTTGAGAGCGATATAGGCATTATAATCGTCCCCTGCAACTCCAAGAACTTCCATATTATAATCCTGGTTGGAAGAGGTGACACTGATATTACCGCCACTATAAAAGCCGTCTACACAATCGCCACTAATGATTTCTCCAAATGTGCTGCTGAAACTGCCTGTCGCAACCGCTGTTGCAGAAAGTGCGGTTATTGCCAATGTTGCGGCAATAAGGCTGATGATGACTTTCTTTTTGATTTTCTTCTTGGGCTGCTGAGATTGAATTTCTTTCATAACTCTATTCCTCACATTCTCGTAATTGATTCCTGTATCCTCTAATAAAGTGTTCTCGTCAATGTCTTCCATGTCTGCGTTTAAAACATCAAAAATGTTTTTTTCACTCATTTGACATATCCCCTTTCTTCCAAACCACGCTTGATTTTGGCTCGTGTACGCTGAATTTTTGATTTGACGGTTTCAACATTGATATTCATGATGTTAGAAATCTTTGATACGGATTGGTAGTAATAGTAGTGCCGTATAAGAATTTCTTTGTCAGGTTCTAAGATAGTATTGATAATTTCTTTTAAAACACTATTTAAAAGATCTTGTTCAATATTTTCTGAAACCGAAAAATCATCGGCAAGTGTTACTTCGTCTATATCAACACTTTGAATTGGTTTTAGACTGCGTAATTTGTTTTTTGCCTTACTTTTGGCAATACAACATATGTAACCTTTCAGCTTGTCGGGTTGAACTTTGTCGGTATTATTCCAAAGCGTGATAAAAACATCGGCAACCGCCTCCTCTATATCTGCTGAGGATAAACTTCCATTGGATATATTGAAAATGATTGTTGCAACAAGCGGCGTATAACGGGACATAATCTGTTCCAATGCCCTTTCATCATGTTTTTTGAGCATTTTGACAACCTTGTCCATCGGTGTTATGACCTCCTTATTTTTAAGCTGTTAATTAACTGCTTTCATTTATTAATAACACAGCAAAAAGACAAACGGGTGCAAAATTCTTTTATTTTTTTATAAAAAAATAAAAACGGCACAATATGTACCGCTTTTATAATCTGTAAATCAATTTAATTTAAAATTTTTTTCCAAATCAATCGCAATTGCCATGTCAATAATTGTTTGGTGTGTTTCTGCATTTTTTTGCATTTGTTTTTTTTCGATTCAAAACAAACTTTTCTCTTTGATTGTTCATTGCTATATTAAAAAGAACCGATACAATTCTGTATCGGTTCTAAAATAAGCAAATCTTATAATTAGTCGCTTGTGTACGGAAGAAGTGCGAGGTATCTTGCACGCTTAATAGCGATTGTGAGGTCACGCTGGTGACGAGCACAAGTACCTGTTACACGACGGGGCAAAATCTTTGCTCTTTCGGATACAAAACGACGAAGTCTTGCAATATCCTTATAGTCGATATATTCAACCTTATCTACGCAAAAAGCACAAACTTTCTTGCGACCTTTGCGACCGCCTCTGCGGTTATCTTTTTCTGGTCTTTCAGCCATGTTTTTATCCTCCTTTGCAGTAATCTCTAATCAGAAAGGCAAATCCTCATCTGTTGGCATTTGCTGGAAGTCATCATTTGACCCGCTTGAATATGCTGCCGATGGAATAGCCTCCTGTCTTGGCTGGGGCGTTTGATAGTTGCTGTAACTGTTTCCGCCTTGATAATCCCCTGAATTGCTTTGCTTTGAATCGCAAAACTCAACATTATCTGCCCATACCTCAAAAGTATAACGCTTATTACCGTCCTTGTCTGTATAAGAACCTGTACGAATTTGCCCTGTTAAAGCAATGCGTCTTCCTTTTTGGAAATACTTGCAGATGAACTCTGCCGTTTTATTCCATGCCGTAATGTTTATAAAATCTACTTGACGCTCTTGACCTGCTTTTGTATATGTTCTGTCAACAGCAATCGAAAAACGAACAACAGCGAGATTATTTTGAGTATATTTCAACTCGGGGTCAGCGGTCAAACGACCGATCAAAGAAACATGATTCATAACACACTGCCTCCTTGATTATGCTTCCTTCTTGATAATCATAGAACGAAGAACGCCGTCTGTGATTTGAAGAATTCTGTCAAACTCTGCCGGAAATTCAGAAGCACTTGTGTAGTTGTATAAAACATAAAAGCCTTCTGTTTCTTTGTTGATTTCATAAGCGAGCTTTCTCTTGCCCCACTCATCAACACTTTCCAAAGTGGCATTTTCCTCGATCAAAGACTTGAACTTGTTTACGATTTCAGTAACTTTTTCCTCGCCAAGTTTGAGAGAAATGACTACAACGGTTTCATAAGCTGCTGTAACTGCCATTTTATTGCACCTCCTTCTGGACTTTTGGCCCGTTTTTACACGGACAAGGATTGCTGCGTTTTCGCAACATTAAAATTTTATCATTTTTTGAGTTTTCTGTCAAGGGATTTTGAATTTTTTTCGGATAAATTCTCTTTGTGTTGTAAACAGATATGAACCAATTAAACAAAAAATAAAACCTATGGAAAAAACCTTTTTTCTCTTGAAGTTTCCTGTTTGTCATTATATAATTGGGAGAGAAATGATAATTTTTTAATAGAAGGTGAGATATGAAAATTCAAGGTGTTTTCAGCGGTATAAGGGAATACCTGAAACAAACGGATTTGCTTTTTTGGATTATGACGCTTATAGCAAGTCTTTACGGTATCGCTTTGATTTGGAGTCAGCAAAGAGCAGGTGATACAAATTTTGTCCGTACACAAATTTTTGCGGTCATTCTTGGTTATATAGCCGCCGTTATTATATCTATTGTTGATTATAATATAATCGCCAAATTATGGTGGCTTGTAGCTGTTGTGGGACTTGCACTAACTATTGCAGTCTTTTTTATCGGCATACAGGTCAGCGGTACAGATGATACAGGTTGGATTCGTCTTCCTGGAAATATTACCTTTCAACCCTCAGAACTAACAAAGATATTTTTTATCATAACCTTTTCAAAACATCTATCTTATCTTATAGAAATTGATAAACTCAAAAATTTTGTTGGTGTGATTACATTAGTTGCCCATGCCGCTGTTCCCATTCTGCTTATTCATTTTCAAGGTGATGACGGTGCGGCTTTGATTTTCGCATTCATGTTTTTGATTATGTCATTTATGGCAGGTGTTCAGCTTAGATATTTCATAATTTTAGGTGCAGCCGTTGCGGCGGCTATACCACTGATTTGGACAAAGCTCTTAAATGACGACCAAAAAAACCGCCTAATCGTTTTGTTTACCAATGATGACAGTATGATTCAAAACTACGGCTGGCAACAGTATCAGGGTAAAATTTCCATCGCTACGGGTGGACTTTTCGGCAAAGGATATTATAATGGTCCTCGTGTAGAAAACAACACCGTACCTTATCAGGAAAATGACTTTATTTTTACTGTTGCGGGCGAGGAATTGGGTTTTATCGGCTGTATTGCTCTCCTTGTTTTAATGGCACTGATTTGCATTAAAATCATTCGTACATCAACACAATCCTATAATCCGTTGGGACGGCTGATTTGCATTGGCTTTTTTGCGGAAATAGCCGTTCAAACGGTTATAAATCTCGGTATGGTTATGGGGCTTCTGCCCGTTGTCGGCATTACACTGCCGTTTTTCAGTTCAGGCGGTTCATCTGTGGCTTGTCTTTATCTTGGTGTCGGTTTAGTACAAAGTGTTTATATGCACCGAACAGATGTAAATTTGGTTGGGCAAAAGGTTATACGCAAAAATGCGGACGAAACTTATACAAAAATTCAGCCCTGCGAGGAAATCCCTCCCTTGCCGCACAAGGAAGAACCAGAAAAAATGGAAGAAAATGAATTCTTATAAATTCGTTTTTTAATATTAAGGAGGACTTTTAAATGAAACACACTTATCAAACACATGGCACTTGCTCACGCTCGATTGAATTTGATTTGACGGACGGTATTGTCAGCAATGTTCGTTTCAACGGTGGCTGTCATGGCAACACACAAGGAATTGCCGCTCTTGTCGAGGGTATGCGTGCTGAGGAAATTATTAAACGCTGTAAGGATATTGACTGTCGTGGGCGTGGAACATCATGTCCCGACCAACTTGCAATTGCTCTCTCTGAGGCTCTTGCAAGCGTTCAATAATATATCCCAATTAAATATAAAAAGCCGTTCTTTCTATTGAATGAACGGCTTTTTATATTTTAGTTATGGTTCATAACATTTTCGCAAAGAAGAAAGGGCTTTTTTCTCAATGCGTGATACTTCGCATCTGAGTTAAGGTAAAGGAAAATTAAAAGTAAGGAAAATTTCTTTTTGGGCGGAAATTTCTATGCGTTTAATTATAGAGCAAATAAACTCCTGTTTTTTGGGAAATTCTTCTAAAATCTGACGGCGGATTTCATCGGAATATAATTTTTCCGATGAAATCTTTTTTTGTGGCAATAGCATACAATACTGTTCCCGTTCCTGATTGAATTTTGCATATAATCGTTTAAAATCGAATTGCGATAAAATATTGTGACAATAATCATTATACAAACGGTCGCATTTTTGATTGATTTTTGAAAGATAGTTTTCCGATTGTGTAGAAATTGCGTTTTGTTTTGAACGGAAAATATTTATCTTTTTGATAAGAATATCAAAATTTGGCGAATACACAAAACTTTCCAATATTTTTCGGATTTCTGACTGCACAATATCTGTAACAGTTTGAACGGAAATACAGTGACATGAACATTGAGAACGGGTACGGCGATAGGTACGGCAAAGAAAATACAGATTCTCAGGCTTTTTTTTAGTCGGGCGGTTAATTACACCCATACATTCTCCACATTCGTGGCAAAACACCAATCCACGCAGCAAATAATCGTATCTTCGCAAACGGGTTTTAGCGGTTTTGTTCAGCAAAATTGACACACTGTCAAAGGTTGATGTATCAACCAAAGGAGTATGAGTGCGTGGAACAACGGTTTGTTTTTCTTTTGGAAGGCGAATTGATTTCTTTGATTTATAACTTAGGCGTTTGGATTTTCGTTGTACCATATTTCCAATATAAACTTGGTTTTTTAGGATTTCACGAACACGGGTACTGTTCCACAAGACAGTTCTTTCATTTTCATGATAATGAGCATAAACGGACGGTGGAGGTATTGATGAATGATTTAAAAAAGCGGCAATTTCTTTACAGGCTTTTCCCTGTAATGCCTGTTCAAAAATACTTTGCACGATTTTGGCGGCTACGGGGTCAACTTCAAATTTGTTTTTTTCATGTTTTGAAAGAATATAACCGTAAGGAGCTTTTCCACCGACAAACAAACCGTTGTTTTGTTGATTATGCTTTACACTTTTTATTTTCCGGGAAATATCCTTAGCATACATATCATTAAAAACCACTTTAAAAGGTGTTATGTCGTTTAAACTACAATCGCTTTCTGTGTCCGTTCCGTCCAAAATGGAAATGTAACGCACATGATGTTCGGGAAAAAATTTTTCAGTGTAATAACCTGTCATGATATAGTCACGCCCTAAACGGGATAAATCCTTTGTGACAACCATGTTGATTTTTCCGCTTTCTATATCATTTCGCAAGCGTTCAAAAGACGGACGGGAAAAATTTGTACCGCTGTAACCATCATCTATATAGTAATCATAGTTTTTGATATTGTATTTTTCGGCAAAAGATTGCAGTAAATCCCGCTGGTTATGAACACTTTGGGACTCACCACCATTTTCGTCCTCCTTGGACAGCCGAATATAAAAACCTGCTGTATAATCATTTGAAAGGTCTATCTGAAAATCCACAATATCACCGCCGATTTATATGATAAAAATTTTTGCGGCATTAAAAAGAATTTCCAAAAGAGCAGGTGCGTTTTCGGTGTAAATCACATGAACAAGCGGTTCTTGTTTTTCAGACATAAAAATCACCTCCGTTTCATTCATAATTATGAAAAAAACGGAGGTTTCATGATTATTTCGTTATTCTTTGGATAGAAACATACCAAATATTAAATAAGTTTATATGTATTTTTAATTTGGTCTACGCAAAATATGTATTTTGTTTTTTGCTGCTCCAACTATCCAATAAACAAACAATGCAAACAAATTGACAATAACAATGCTTGCTCCCACAGGTGTATTATAAATATACGAAATAACAATGCCTATAAAGAAACAGATAACTGAAACAAAAGCAGATGAAATCATTACTGTTTTAAAGCGTTTGCATACACGCATAGAGGTAATGGCAGGAAAAATAATTAAACTTGAAATTAAAAGCGTTCCCATCATCTTCATGCCCAAAACAATCGTAATTGCGGTTAAAACGGCAATCAACATATTATATACATTCGTTTGAGTACCCGTTGCTTTGGCAAAGTTCTCATCAAATGTGACAGCAAAAATACGGTTATAAAATAAAATAAACATAATCAACACAACTGCTGATAAAATAACAGACAACCATAAATCACTACCTGACATGGAAAGAATACTTCCAAACATATAACTGTTAAGGTCTGTATTGAGTCCGTTTGTGAGAGATGCAACCGTAATACCGATAGCTAACGCACTGGTTGAAATAAGAGCAATTGCTGCATCACCGTGAACTTTGCTGTTGTTACTGATACGCAGGAGAAAAAACGCTGAAACGATAACAACAATAACGGGTATGGCAACATCTAACGGTGCAATATTGATTGCTCCCGCAATCGCCAACGCTCCAAATCCAACATGACTCAAACCGTCACCTATCATTGAATAGCGTTTCAGCACCAAGCTAACACCCAAAAGCGAGGCACACAATGATACCAATGTACCGCCGATAATCGCACGAACAATAAAACTATAAGAGAACATCTTAACAATGACTTCATTCCAAAATTGTATTAAGTCCATTTATGCTGCTCCTTTCTGAAAAAATATTCGCCTACACTGCTGTTCATATAATCCAAAGGTGTGCCGAAAAAACTTTCCTCAGCATTAAGGTGCAGAATATGTGCAGCATACTTAACGGCGGCATGAATATCATGAGAAACCATAATAATTGCCATGTTTTCCTTTTGATTGAGTGACTGGATAAGACGGTACATATCATCAGTGGCAATTGGGTCAAGACCTGTGACAGGTTCGTCCAACAAAAGCAGACGCTTGCTTGCACACAAGGCTCTTGCCAAAAGAACACGCTGCTGCTGACCGCCCGACAGGTCACGATAACAACGATTTCCCAAATCCGAAATACCCAAACGCTTCATATTTTTTGCTACAATTTCCTTATCCTTTTTAGTATAGAAAGGACAAAAACCACGACTGTTGAGCCGTCCGGATAAAATCACTTCATAAACGCTTGCCGGAAAATCCCGTTGAGCGATGGTTTGCTGCGGTAAATAACCGATTTCCTTTGATTTTAAACCGTCTGAAAATTCAATTGTACCACTACATGGTGCTTTTAACCCCAACAATCCCTTAACCAAGGTACTTTTTCCAGAACCGTTTTCGCCGACAATGCAAAGATAATCACCGCTATTGACGGTAAAACTGATATTTTTGGACACTAACATATTTTCATAGGCAAAGGATAGATTTTTGCAAGTAATCAATGCCATTTTATTTTAATGCCTCCCTGAGATTTTCCACATTCTTCTCCATAAGCTGCAAATAAGTTACACCTTCGTCAAATTCCGCTTTTGTTACATTATGGCATGAATGGAAAAGCAGTTTTTCCGCTCCCGTTTCCTCACAAATAATATCCGCTGTCTTTTGGTCTGATTGTTCAATATAAAAAACAGTTGAAATCTTTTCTTCTTTGACTTTATCTATCAAAAAAGACAGAGTCGCGGCTGTTGGCTCACTATCCTCTGAACAGCCCGGAAAGGCAGCATAATAATCTAAACCATATGCACGAACAAAATACAAAAACGGAAAACGGTCACCGAAAATCAAAGTCTTTTCTTTGGCATTGGCAACAATTTCTTCAACATGGTTATCTAATGTAGAGAGGGAACGCACATAGTCCAAACGATTTTTCTCATAGGTTGAGGCGTTTTCGTTGTCTATTGCAGAAAGCTTTTTGCAAATTGCATCGACTATTTTTATTGCATTTTTCGGAGAAGTCCAAACATGTTCGTCGTATTCTTCCCCCTCCTCTTCCTTATGCTCTGTCATTCCCTCTTGTGTTTCTTCAAAATATTTATCAACACAATCCATCATGGAAAAAATTTTATCTTGCGACAATTCGGTTGAACCTAAAATATCTTCAACCCAACTATCCGATTCGCCGCCGATGTAAATCAAAAGGTCACATTCCTGAACGGCAATCAAATCCTGCGGACTTGGATCATAATCATGCACTTCTGTTCCCGGTTGAACCAAAAGCTGCAAATCAACCAAATCGCCTGCCAGCTGACGCACAAAGTCGTATTGCGGAAAATTAACCGCCACAACACGAATTTTTTCGTCATTTGAGTCGGATTTTTCCTGATTTGTTGACACAGCACAACCTGTTAATGCCGCCGTACTGAGTGATACTGTCAATATAACAGATAGCAATTTTTTCATTCTTTATCCTCCTGTTTGGTCTTTTGACAATCCTTGCACAAACCATAAATAACGGTACGAAAAGGATCGACTATAAACTGATGTTCATCTGTAATATGGCGAAACAGCGTTTCAAAGTGACTACATTCTAAATGAATAAGACAGCCACATCGTTCACACTTCAAGTGAAAATGCTGCGAACAGTTTTCCTGCTTGTCCACATACTGAAAACACGCTCCTGTTGAACCGTCCAAAACATATTTTTGAACTAATCCTTCCTCCATAAGTTTATCCAAATGGCGATAAACGGTTGCTACGCCGACTGTTTTACCATTCTCTGTAAAATAGTCGCAAATTTGATTAACATTAACATGGCTGTCTTTATGGGAAATAATATAATTCAAAACCGCTTCCCGCTGTTTGGTTTTATAACCTGAATGGTTATTCAAAATTTTGACATCTCCCTTTCAATTTGATAACAGTTATCATATTAGCATAGTTCATGGTTTATGTCAAGAAATTTGAAAATGACTTTCAAATTTTTTCTTTACTTTAAGTACGATGCACAAC
>JBJEQG010000090.1:0-3331 GCA_051881635.1 Acutalibacteraceae bacterium | reverse complement strand
TTATTCAAATAAATCGTTCATCAAACTGCGGATATGTTTTTTTCGTTCTTCCATACCGTCACTTTCAACGGTAATATTTACAGTCATGCCTTCTTGGGCATTGGGGACAAGAATTAACGGCAAATCTGCCGTTGTACCGTCCTCTAATTCAACAACCGCCATTTTTCCCTCAATTCTGTCAATCGTAACTTTCATAATTCAAAACTCCCTCAGGATTTTTCCGTTTTTACGGTGATATTTTTTCCGTCCGATGTAATAATAATATTGCCGTTGAGGTCAGTGCGGTAAACGGTCGCACCTTTATTTTCCCAGCGTTCAACAATTTCAGATTTCGGGTGACCATAGGAATTGCCTGCACCGACTTCCATAATGGCGTATTTGGGGGATACACGCTCCACAAAGTTTTGGCTTGATGATGTATCACTGCCATGATGTCCAACCTTTATGACATCGGCGGAAACATCAGCGGTAATTTCTTCCTCAACATCAGTTTCGGCATCGCCCATATATAAAAAGGTTGTGTCTTTGTAGGTAACCTTGATAACTGCCGAATAGTTGTTCAAATTTTTGTAACTGTCTTGAACAGGGGCAAGTATATCAATATCCAAATCATCGGTATCCAAAACTGAAACACCGGCTTTGGCGGTTTTTATCTTCAAACCTTTGTCAACGATTGTTTCCAAAAGATTTTCAAAGGTTTTTGTGCTTGTTTCGGCATTCGGCATATAAATTGCACCAATATCAAAGTGTTCGATAACTGCCGCCATACCGCCGATATGGTCGGTGTGCGGGTGTGTGGCAACAACATAGTCGATTGACGAATATCCCTTGCTTTCAATGTATTCAATAATTGTGTCGGATTGGTCTTTGGTGCTTGCGTCTATCAGCATCGTTTGACCGTTTGGCAATTCCAAAAATTCAGAGTCACCTTGTCCAACATCAATATAATGACTGACGAAATTTGTCTTTTCAGTCGTTGTACCGGAATTACTGTTTGGGATACTGTCCTCACTGCTTAAAGCCTTTTGCAGTTCATCACAGGCTGACATTGCGGAAACCGACATTACCGCCAATACAGCGGCAATAATTCTTTTAAATCTTTTCATTGTTTTCCTCCATGTTTGTAATTTGTTATTTTTAAGTATAACATATTTTCATTTAAATGGAAATACAAAAAAATGTTTAAAAATTTACCCTGTTTATACGGTACACATCGTATTGACATCAAGAAACGAATTTTATATAATAGTAAATAACGCATATCAACAGTATTGGGTTGGTATCGGATTAACTTAACAAAGGTGGTTTGTATTATGGCAAAACAAGCTATGCTTACAGACGAAGGTCTTAAAAATTACGAACAAGAACTTGAATATTTGAAATCTGTCAAACGAAAAGAAGTTGCTGAAAAAATCAAGGTTGCCCTTTCTTTTGGTGACCTTTCCGAAAATAGTGAGTACGATGAGGCGAAAAATGAGCAGGCTATTCTTGAAGCCCGTATTTCTCAAATCGAGTCTATTCTCAAAAATGTAAAAATCATTGATGAAACCGAGCTTTCCAATGAATTGATTCATGTTGGCTCAAAAGTTGTGGTTCATGATTTTGAGATGGACGAGGACGAAACCTATCAGATTGTCGGTTCTAACGAGGCTGACCCGTTCAATGGCAAGCTTTCCGATGAATCTCCCGTAGGAAATGCTCTTTTGGGTTGCAGTGTCGGTGATGAGGTTGAAGTCAATACACCAAACGGCGTATTGAAGTTCAAAATCCTTGAAATCAGCAAGTAAACCGCCGAACAGCTTGCAGTCATTATGACTGTTACGAAAGGAAGAACAAAAATGGCTGAAAATACAAAGCAAAATGCCCCGCAGGCGGAACAGGACATTAACGAACTCCGCCGTGTTCGCCGTGATAAATTACAGGAATTGCAGTCTAAGGGCAAAGACCCGTTCCAAATTATGAAGTATGCCGTTTCCCACCACAGTGCGGAAATCAAAGAAAACTTTGCGGCTCTTGAAAACCAAGAGGTTACGATTGCAGGGCGTATGATGTCCCGCCGTATTATGGGCAAGGCATCATTCTGCCATATTCAGGATAAAGAGGGAACAATTCAGGTTTATGTTGCAAGAGATTGCATAAATACCGAAGAAGAGGATAATTATACCGATTTCAAGAAAATGTATGATATTGGTGATATTCTCGGTATTAAGGGTACGGTGTTCCAAACAAAGACAGGCGAAATTTCCGTTCATGCCTCTGAGGTTAAGCTGCTTTCAAAGAGTTTGCAGCTTTTGCCCGAAAAGTATCATGGCTTAACAAATACGGATACACGCTATCGTCAAAGATATGTTGACCTGATTATGAACGAAGATGTCAAAGATACCTTTATCAAGCGTTCAAAAATCATCAGTGCAATTCGCAAATATTTGGATACACAAGGATTTATGGAAGTTGAAACTCCTATGTTGGTTTCAAATGCTGGCGGAGCATCTGCAAGACCTTTTGAAACTCATTTCAACGCTTTGAATGAGGATTTGAAACTGCGTATTTCTTTGGAATTGTATCTTAAAAGGCTGATTGTCGGCGGTTTGGAGAAGGTTTACGAAATCGGTCGTGTATTCCGAAATGAGGGATTGGATACCCGTCACAATCCTGAATTTACACTTATGGAATTATATCAGGCTTATACAGATTATCATGGCATGATGGATTTAACGGAAAATCTGTATCGTTATGTTGCCCAAGAGGTTCTCGGTACAACGACCATTGTTTACAATGGTATAGAAATGGATTTGGGAAAACCATTTGAGAGAATAACAATGGTTGATGCCGTTAAGAAATATGCCGGTGTTGATTTCAATGAAATTCACACATTGGAAGAGGCAAGAGAAATTGCCAAAGAAAAAGGTGTTGAATTTGAGGAGCGTCATAAAAAGGGGGATATTCTCAATCTTTTCTTTGAGAATTTTGTTGAGGAACACCTTATTCAACCGACTTTTCTTATGGATCACCCCGTTGAAATTTCTCCGCTGACAAAGAGAAAGCCCGAAAATCCCGAATATGTTGAGCGTTTTGAATTTTTCATGAACGGTTGGGAAATGGCAAACGCCTATTCCGAGTTGAATGATCCGATTGACCAAAGAGCCAGATTTAAGGCACAGGAAGAACTTTTGGCACAAGGTGATGAAGAGGCAAACCGTACAGATGAAGATTTCTTAAACGCATTGGAAATCGGTATGTCTCCAACAGGCGGTATTGGTTTTGGTATAGACCGTATGTGTATGCTTTTAACAAATGCTCCTGCAATCCGTGATGTGCTTTTATTCCCGAC
>JBJEQG010000089.1:0-15862 GCA_051881635.1 Acutalibacteraceae bacterium | reverse complement strand
CCCCTGACGGCACAACCGAAACAGGTCATACAGGTAACGGCTATGCACGCATAACATATATCGCTCCTTGTGAAAGCGAAGAATTTGACTACACAGGCAATGTGCAAACATTTACCGCTCCAAAGGACGGCTACTATAATATAGAGTGTTGGGGTGCAAGTGGCGGCAATACTAAACACTCTACCCAAGAAATAACGGTATTTGGTGGTAAAGGTGCATATACACAGGGATTGATTTATCTTAATAAAGGTACAACACTTTATATTTATGTTGGAGGTCAAGCGTCAGATGACTCTAATGCAACAGAAGCAGGTTGGAATGGCGGTGGCAAAGAGAATGATATATATAATCAAGCAAGGTCTGGCGGAGGTGCTACTGACATCAGACTTGTCGAGGATACTACATCTGCAAACGGTTGGAGCGACTTTGATTCGCTTAAATCCCGTATTATGGTAGCTGCTGGTGGCGGCGGTTCTGCAATAGCTAACACTAATTATACGACTTATGTAGGTAATGGCGGTGATGGTGGAACGCTTGAAGGTCTTATAAGTAATAATCTTGGCAGTTATGCTCAAAATTATTATGGAACAGGAGCAACGCAGACAAGTGCAGGTTATGCTATCAATAACAGCAGTTTAGGTTTGGGTGGCTTTGGCTATGGAGGAAATGGTTCAACCTCTATGGGAGGAGGTCAGAGTGCCGGTGGTGGTGGCGGTTACTATGGCGGCGGTGGTGCAGGTTACTGTGCTCCCGGTGGCGGCGGTTCGTCATTCATTTCAGGCTACAACGGCTGTAACGCTATATCGGAATCCTCTACAAGCACTAACATTGTACCTACGGGACAAGCTGTTCATTATTCGGGCAAATATTTTGTTAATGGAGTAATGAAAGCAGGAAACGAGAGTACGCCTGATTATAGTAGTGATGACGATATGACGGGAAATAGTGGTGATGGTCACGCACGAATTACTCTGGTAGGATAATTTATATGGACAATAGGAGGTACATATGCAAAAGCTAAAATCAAAAAGGAATATTATAATAATAGCGGTGGTGTGTGTACTTCTTGTTGCCATTGTTATCGGAATAACGGTTTCTTATCTGTCGGATAATAAGGACGCAGAAAATATTTTTTCTGTCGGAGATGTCAGACTTAGCCTTGTAGAGCAAAACTATCCGCAAAAACCTTCCGAAAGAGTTATGTATTCAAACAGCATTATCCCGAAAGACCCTATGATTATAAACACTGGCGATAATCCCGAATATGTTTATATGCTTGTGACTTTGCCTATTGAAAAGGTAACTTTGCTTGATGAGAATGGTCAAAAATTTAGCGATACTCCACAGGATAATGAGATTTTCAATCTTATAAGCAACGCAGAAAATACTCTTATCGAAAATAACATTAGTTATGACAATAATTGGATTTTTCTCGGCACATACACGAACACAAATACCTATATATTTGCCTATAATAAGGTTCTTGCAAAGTCGGAAAAAACAAGTACACTTTTTGATAAGATTCAGTTAAAAAGTTTTATTGAGGGTGAAACAGACGAAAACGCAGTTGAAAATATTGGTATAAAAGCCTGTGGAATACAATCCGATAATTTAATGGGAGTTGATTTGCCGACAGACACCGATACACTAGAGGAACTGAAAACCAAACTTAAAAGCATATACAATATTTGTGCAAGGCAGAACGGGCAGGTGGTTATTGAATGAAACGCAAAAAGCTGATATTGATTATTTTATCACTTGTTGTCGTTTTAGCTGTTATCGGCATAACTTTGGCGTACTTTACGGCAAATAAAAGCGTTGACAATGCTGTAACCATAGGCAAAAACGAAGTTGAAGTTTCGGAGGACTTTGTTCCGCCTATCGAACAAACAACAGATACCAGATACAAAAAGCAGATAAGCGTTACAAATACAGGTAATGTGGATTGCTATGTGAGAGTTTATGCGGATTTCTCTGATGAGGCTATTCGTGAAAAATCGTATTTTTCAAACGATACCGATATGGAAACCGCACAATACTATTTCGCTGTCCGTAATATGACTGATACTACTGCTTATGTCAATCATCTTCCTGACGGCTGGGTATTTGTGCCTGATAATTCAGATGAAACGAAACTTGCAGGTTACTACTATTATACGAAACCTATCAAGCCTGATGAAAGCACACCGTCACTTTTTACATTTGTCAAAACAGAATATGATAATGCTAATGATGTAAAACAGTACGATATTATCGTTTATTCCGAATCAGTACAGACAACAGATTCAAACGGTAATGAATATGCCGACTATAAAGCGGCTTGGAATGACTTTTTAAAATAATAGTGTTAGAAAAGTGCGAAAAATGGCTTAAAATAAGGAATGTCCAATGATTCGCTGTTTATGGTAAAGACAAAAAGGCATAGAACTGCTATATTTTTCTTAGAGGTGATACAAATGGATTTAATACAAACAGGAAAATTCATAGCGGAACTTAGAAAAGAGAAAGGACTTACTCAGGAACAGTTTGGAGAAAAGATAGGTGTAACCAATAAGACAGTATCTCGTTGGGAAACCGGAACATATTTACCCCCTGCTGATATTCTTCTTACTATGAGCGAGTTGTTTGATGTGAGCATCAACGAGTTGTTGAGTGGCAAGAAACTGAATGAAGATGAATACAAACAGGATGCAGAGGAAAATCTTAGACAAGCTATCAAAGATAGTAGTTTCACACTTAATGACAAGATTAAATTTTATAAAAAGAAGTGGCTGAAAGAGCATATAGCGATAATGGTTTTTATTGGTATCTGCATTGTCGGTGTTTTTGTTGCTGGATGTGTTATGAAAAATTCATTGATGATTTATGCGGCTATTTTGATGTTAGTATTAGCACACGGTTGGAGAAATAATACAATGATGACTTATGTTGAAAAGAATGCTTATGATGATTTTGGAAGGAAATAATCAAGCTAACAGAAAACATGGCAGACCGACAAAAGGCATAGCAAAAAATCTTAATTATTGAATTGGTGATATAAATTATCACTGGGCTATAATCGCAGAATTTTTATTTATTCAGCGTTTCCTTAGAAATAACCACCGAAAACAGCGGCTTGACAGTTCAGTTAACCACTAAATTCGGTGGTTATTCACATTGTTGTCGATATTTCTTTAAATATAAAAATAAATTTTCGGTTTCATAATCTGTTTACAAATTTATTATTGACAAATGAAGAAAAGAATGGTAAATTATAAGTAGTTTAGCACTCGACTTCATAGAGTGCTAAAAAAGAGGGGACTGATATGGAACCGGCTGAAAGAAAGCTAAAAATCCTTGAAGCGATTGTGGAAGCGTTTATCAATACGGGAGAACCTGTGGGGTCTAAAACTTTATGTGATGTTTTGGATTTTTCGGTATCGTCTGCAACCATAAGAAATGATATGGCGGAATTGGCGTCACTGGGACTTTTGGAACAACCGCATACCTCGTCCGGTCGTGTGCCGACAACCTTAGGCTATAGGGTTTATGTTGACCGATTGATGAAACCAATACCGCTGACAAAACAGGAGCGGGATTTTATGGAGGAACGGCTGTATTTGAGTGCCGATGCTCCCGAACATCTCCTTCAAGAGGCGGCGGAACTTCTTGCAAAGTTGACGGGTTTGGCGGCGATTGCCACTTCTCCTCCCGGCGATCAGGCTTTAATCCGTCACATACGCATTGTTCAGACAGGGCGGCAAACGGCAATGGTCGTTTTAATATCTTCTACGGGAACAGTCAAAACAAGATTGTTTCGCTGTGATTATGTTTTGACCCGCCCGCTCATAGATATGTTTGAAACGGAATTGAATAAACGACTGGTTAATTTGCCTGTTACGGGTTTGACACCTGCATTCATGCAGTCAGCCGCTATTTCAATGGGCGAAATGTCTATGCTGATGCCGAATGTTTTGCTGGCAGTTCAATCGGCAGCAAAAGAGGCAGCCTCCACAAGTGTGGCTGTTAAGGGTCATATCAATTTGTTAGTAACCCAAAGAATGAATTTGGAAAATATGCAGGCGTTAAAAGAACTTTTTTCGCAGTCCTCACGATTGGCGGATTTTCTGCTGTCGGAGGAACATTCCAAAACAGATGTGGTTATTGGCGGCGAGGCTAAATATGCAAACTTACGGGACATCAGCGTTATGATTTCACGGTATCGCATTTCGGAGAATTGTTCGGGTGCGATTGCGGTGATTGGACCGGTCAGAATGAATTACGCAAAAAACATTTCCCGTCTTGAATATGTCAGTCAGACAGTGGGTACACTTTTGAGTGAATTTCCGGACGGTACTTAAAATAGGGGGTTATAAAACCCAAACGGCAGAAAGGAGCGTTTATTTTGCCAAAGAAAAAATCTGCAAAGACGAAATCTGAGGAGAAAGAAACAGAGCAAAATACACAAAATGAAACTGTGGAAGTTACCGAAGAAAAAGCTGAAACAGGAGAGCAAACAGCTCAGAATGATGAGCTGACAAAGCTGAAAGATGAGTTGGCGGCTCAAAAAGATGTTTATCTTCGTTTGGCGGCGGAATATGATAACTTCCGAAAGAGAACTGAAAGAGAAAAGGTTTCAACCTATGACAATGCATTATCAAAAACCGTTGAAACTTTCCTGCCCGTTGTAGACAGTTTAAGTTTGGCTGTATCGGCTCAAAACGGTGGTTCAGACGATTACCGCAAAGGCTTGGAAATGATTTCAAAGCTTATGGACGAAGCACTTAAAAAACTCAATGTTGAGGTGTTTGGTGCGGTCGGCGATGCATTTAATCCTGAACTGCACAATGCCGTAGCTCAGGTTGAAAATGAGGAACTCGGCGAAAATTGTGTATCCGCAGTTTTCCAAAAAGGTTATAAAATCGGTGACAAAGTTATTCGTCATGCGATGGTTCAAGTTGCAAACTGCTAATCTAAAAAAATAAAATTATATTTACAGGGGGATATTTATCATGGCAAAGACAATAGGTATAGATCTTGGTACAACAAACTCTTGCGTAGCTGTTATTGAAGGCGGCGAACCGGTCGTTATCGCTAATGCTGAGGGTGCAAGAACAACACCGTCCGTTGTTGCATTTGCAAAGAACGGTGAGAGAATGGTAGGACAGGTTGCAAAGCGTCAGGCTATCACAAATCCGGAGCGTACAATTTCTTCTATCAAAAGAGAAATGGGTACAGCCCACAAGGTAACTATTGACGGCAAGTCCTACACACCGCAGGAAATTTCCGCAATGATTCTCCAAAAGCTGAAAGCTGATGCTGAGGCTTATTTGGGCGAAACCGTATCTCAGGCTGTTATCACTGTTCCGGCTTACTTTACTGACGCACAGCGTCAGGCAACAAAAGATGCCGGTAAGATTGCAGGCTTAGATGTAAAGCGTATCATCAATGAGCCGACAGCCGCTGCACTTTCCTATGGCATTGACAAGGAAACAGACCAAAAGGTTATGGTTTATGACCTCGGCGGTGGTACATTCGATGTTTCCATTATTGAAATGGGCGACGGTGTTCAGGAAGTATTGGCAACAGCCGGTAACAACCGTTTGGGCGGCGATGACTTTGACCAGAGAATTATGGATTGGTTGATTCAGAGCTTTAAGAGCGAAAACGGCATTGACCTTTCCGGCGATAAAATGGCTATGCAGCGTTTGAAAGAGGCTGCCGAGAAAGCAAAAATTGAACTTTCAGGCGTAACAACAACAGCTATCAATCTGCCGTTTATCACAGCAGACGCAACAGGTCCAAAACACTTGGATTTGACTTTGACAAGAGCAAAATTCAACGAGTTGACATCTGATTTGGTTGAAAAAACAATGGGACCGGTTCGTCAGGCTTTGTCCGATTCAGGTTTGTCTATCGGTGAAATTGACAAGGTTCTTATGGTCGGCGGTTCTTCCCGTATTCCGGCTGTACAGGACGCTGTAAAGGGCTTAATCGGCAAAGAGCCGTTTAAGGGCATTAACCCTGATGAATGTGTTGCTATCGGTGCGGCATTACAGGCCGGTGTATTGGGCGGCGATGTACAGGGCTTGCTCCTCTTAGATGTTACTCCGCTTTCTTTGGGTGTTGAAACACAGGGCGGAATTATGACAAAGATTATCGAAAGAAACACAACAATCCCGACAAAGAAAAGCCAGATTTTCTCTACGGCTACCGATAACCAAACACAGGTTGAGGTTAATGTTCTTCAAGGTGAGCGTGAGTTCGCAAGAGATAACAAACAGCTTGGTTTGTTCAAGTTGGACGGTATTGCTCCGGCTATGCGTGGTGTACCGCAGATTGAAGTTAGCTTTGATATTGATGCTAACGGTATCGTTAATGTATCTGCAAAGGACCTCGGTACAGGCAGAGAACAACACATTACAATTACTTCAAACACAAACATGAGCAAGGAAGATATTGACAGAGCTATCAAAGACGCTGAGCAATATGCGGCTGAGGATAAGAAACGCAGAGAAGAAGTAGACATTAAAAACGATGCCGAAAACCTTGTTTATGCCGTTGAAAAACTTGTCAACGAAAACGGCGAGCATATTTCTGCTGAGGACAAAGAAAAACTGAACAGCAAGGTTGCTAATGTTAAGGCTGCCATTGCACAGCAGAACATTGAGATGATTCAATCCGCAAAGGACGACCTCCAAAAGGATATGTACAAAGTATCCGAGAAGCTGTATCAGGACGCTGCCGCACAAGGTGCTGCACAGGCTAATGCTCCGCAGTCAGACGGCAATGTTTATAACGCCGATTACAAAGATGTTGATGACAATAATAACAAGTGATATTTGAATAAGATCCTTTCTTTTCGGCTTTGGGCAGCGTGGCATTGTCACACTGCCTATTTGCCGTATTACGAGAAAAATAAAAACATTTGAAAAAGGCTTGATAAGCTTTTGAATTTACATTATTATAATATAATGTAAGAGTTGTTGTGGCGTTAAAAATTTGAGGTGATAAGATTTGGCTGACAAGAGAGATTATTATGAGGTATTAGGGATAGAAAAGACAGCCTCTGAAGATGAAATTAAAAAAGCATTCCGTAAAATGGCAAAAAAATACCACCCGGACTTAAACCCCGGCGATAAGGAAGCGGAGGCTCATTTTAAGGAAGTTAATGAGGCCTATGAAGTTCTGTCCGATAAGGATAAAAGAGCAAGATATGACCAATACGGTCATGCAGGTGTCGATCCGAACTTTGCGGCCGCCGGCGGCAATCCGTTTGGACAGGATATAGACTTGGGCGACATATTTAACAGCTTTTTCGGCGGTTTTGGCGGTCGTCAGCAGCGTAATCAGAATGCACCGCGTCGTGGTGCTGATACAGAGGTTTCCGTAACAATCTCTTTTGAAGAAGCGGCAAAAGGCTGTACAAAAGAAGTTACTTATCAGAATATTGAATTGTGTGAGGATTGTAACGGTACAGGTGCGGCTAAGGGAACAACACTGAAAACCTGTCCCGCTTGTGGCGGTAAAGGTCAGGTTATGACACAAAAGAATACCCCGTTTGGCACTATCCAAACCGCACAAGCCTGCTCACGCTGTCGAGGCAAGGGCAAAATTATCGAAAAGCCTTGTCCGACTTGTTCGGGTACGGGGCGTACACGCAAAAGTAAAACCGTTACGGTTACAATTCCCGCAGGTATCAGCCAAGATCAGGTTTTGAATGTATCCGGTCACGGCAACAGCGGTTTTAACGGCGGTGCCGCAGGAAATCTTCATGTTTATGTCAATGTTATGAAACATCAGATTTTCGAGAGAAAAGGCGATGATGTATGGTGCGAAATTCCGTTGACCTTCACACAGGCAGCATTAGGTCATGAGGTAACAGTTCCGACTTTGGACGGTAAGGTTTCCTATATGGTTCATGAGGGAACACAGCCGGGTGATATTTTCAAGTTGAAAGGCAAGGGTATTCAGCACTTGAATGGTCGTGGACGAGGCGACCAATATGTGCGTGTTACGATTGAAGTTCCAAAGAATTTGACACAAAAGCAAAGGGAAATTTTGAAAGAGTTTGATTCTACCCTTGATTCAAAGAACTGCCAAAAGCGTTCCAGCTTTTTTGACAAAATTAAAGATATGTTTGGCGACCATTAAAAGCAAAACGGCACTCGTACAGCGGGTGTCGTTTTTTAGTTTTCATTATGCTTTTGGGAGGATTGACCATAAAAATATTTTTTTGAAATTAAGTTGGAGTAAAAATGAGATAAAAAGAGAAAATAAAAGAAAACGGAAGATTAGTAAAAGATAAATTAAAAAAATCAAAAAAAGTATTGACTTTCATTTGGGACTATGATAATATAATTACTGTTGATTTTAGGAATACAGAGAGTGTTCTTAATAATAGAATGAATTTTAATATTTTGGGAGGAAAAACGCTATGTCAACTTTTATGGCAAAAGCAGGCGAAGTAGAGCGTAAATGGTATGTTATTGATGCTGCCGGCAAACCGCTCGGCCGTGTTGCAGTACAGGCTGCCGATCTTCTTCGCGGTAAGAATAAAACAATTTTCACACCTCATGTTGATTGCGGCGACCATGTTATCATCATCAACGCTGAAAAAGCAATTTTGACAGGTAACAAGCTCACACAAAAGACATACTACCGTCATACAGGCTATATCGGCCATATGAAGGCTACACGCTATGACACATTGATGGCTACAAAGCCGGAATTGGCTTTGGAATTGGCTATTAAGGGCATGATTCCGGATAACACAATCGGTCGTCAGGCTTTGACAAGACTCCGTGTTTATAAGGGTGCAGAGCATAACCATGCTGCCCAAAAGCCCGAAGTTGTAGAGTGATTAAGGAAGGAGGAAATTTATAATGTACGATCAGACATCTTATTTTTACGGTACAGGCAGAAGAAAAAGTTCTGTTGCAAGAGTAAGACTTTACAAGGGTACAGGTAAAGTTACAATTAACGACAGAGATATGGACGATTATTTCGGCCTTGAAACATTGAAACTCATCGTTCGTCAACCCCTCGTTCTCACAGAAACAGACGCTCAGTTCGATGTTGTTTGCAGAGTTGCAGGTGGCGGCGTTACAGGACAGGCTGGTGCAATCCGTCACGGCATTTCTCGTGCATTGCTTCAATATGACAGCGAGAACCTCCGTCCGAAGCTCAAAAAGGCAGGCTTCCTCACTCGTGACCCGAGAATGAAGGAAAGAAAGAAGTACGGCTTAAAAGCTGCCCGTCGTGCTCCGCAGTTCTCAAAGAGATAATTTTATTTATCGAATACATTTTCCCACAAGTTTCGGCTTGTGGGATTTTTGTTTATAAAACCAAAGGCTATATATGGAAGTGATATTATGTATGGTGCGTTGATTGGTGATATTATAGGTTCAACCTATGAATGGCATAATGTGAAAACAGAAGATTTTGATTTGTTTCCTGTGGGAAGTCATTTTACAGATGATACGGTTCTTTCCGTTGCAACGGCGGATACTCTGTTATCTTCATGTTCCAACATCAAAAAACAATATGCACTAAAATATAAACAGTTTTATTCAAGATACCCTTATGCGGGTTTTGGACAGATGTTTATACATTGGGCTGAAAACGAAAATCTTTATATTCAGAAAAGTTATGGAAATGGAGCAGCTATGCGTGTTGTCGCTATTGGTTATGCTTTTGAAAGTTTAGATGAGGTTCTGAAACAGGTGAAATATAGTTGTTATTATACACATCATCATAAAGAGGCAATTAAGTGTGCCCAAGCCGTTGCGGCGGCTGTATTTATGGCATATCATGGGGAAAATAAACAGACTATACAAACATTTATCGAAAAAAGACTGTCTATACCTTTGAATTTTACACTTGATGAAATCCGAAACAATTATGCTTTTAACAGTAGAGCTATGGAAAGTGTACCACAAGCCATTGTCGCTTTTTTAGAATCTGAAAGTTATGAAAGTGCTATAAGAAAAGCCGTTTCTATTGGCGGTGACAGTGATACGATTGCGTGTATTGCCGGCGGAATTGCGGAAGCATATTATAAAACCATTCCCGATAATATTTTGAAAAAGGGAAAAGGTTTTCTTGAACAAACACTGAAAAATACTGTAAACACATTCTATAAAAAATATCATCTTTTTGAATTGTAAAAAACCTCACAATATTCGTTTACAGAATATTGTGAGGTTGATGTTTTATATCAATCTTGTGAAAAAATAGGAATATTCAAAAGTACATCGGCAACATCAAACGGCATTACAAACGGCTCGGTGAAAGCGTCTAAAACCAATCCGCTGAGATTTGGCGTAGCATGAGCCATTTGAATACATTGAATTGTAGGAAAACTAATTTGAGAGAATTTACGGGCATAATCTTGGGGAATTTGTGCTTGGTTAGAAAATACAGGCAGAAACAGCTTGCCGTCTTTATCTCTTAAAATATCGGGTTTCATTTTCATATCATGTTCAGTTTGAATAACATCGCCTTTTTTGCCCTTTAAGAATTTTTCCTGGTCGCTTTTGTCCATTTCAATACTCATGGGTATAAACAATGCTGATTCTTTCAAAGCGCCCAAAAGATTTGCCAAAGTTTCACGGTTGGGATTGTTCAAAAAGCTTATTTTTAACAGATGAATATTGTTTTGTTGAGATGTAGACATAGATTTATCCTCCTTGTTTTTTTATTTTATAATATCATGGAATGGCGGTTTTGACAAGAAGAAAAACTGTACTCTTAAAAATTATGGAAACTGTATATTTTAAAGAATACAGAAGTGGTGTATCATTTAGTGTATTATTTTTTATAAATAGACGGAGGAACAAAAGATGAATAAAACAAATACACAGGAACAAATAAAAAATATTGTTCTGACGGCTCTTTTTGCAGCCATGATTTATGTGTTGACGGCATTTTTGAAAATTCCGACAGCCACAGGTTATATTCATATCGGTGACAGTATGATTTACCTTGCGGCTGCTATTTTGCCAATGCCTTATGCTATGGCGGCTGGTGCAGTTGGTGCGGGTTTATCGGACTATTTGTCGGGTTATTTGATTTGGGTTTTGCCGACAATGATTATCAAAGCATTAACGGCAATGTGCTTTACAAGAAAAAGTGAAAAAATTATATGTGTTCGCAATATTATCGGCATTATAGGTGCGTTGGTACTTTGTGTCGGCGGTTACTATTTGGCAGGCGGTATCTTGGAAAATAACTTTATCTCTCCGTTGGCTGAAATGCCGACAAATGCAATTCAAGCATTGGCAAGTGCATTTTTGTTTGTTGTTCTCGGTTTTGCTTTGGACAAGATGAGTTTCAAAACAAAAGTGTTGGGTTACAGACCCGTAGAAAAAAGCCGTGCATAAATTAAAATAAGTGGTTAGGGTGTTCAAATAAAGATTTTGAACACCCTATTTTTATTATTCATTTACAATCAAAAAAATTTATGATAGAATAAGCATGAAAATAAAATATTGATGAGGTGCTTTGTATGAAATTGCTGGTTACAGGCGGAACAGTGTTTGTCAGTCGGTATGTTGCTGAATATTTTGTTCATAACGGTGATGAGGTTTATGTTCTGAACCGCAACAGCCGTCCGCAGTCTGAGGGTGTGCATTTAATTAACGGCGACCGCCATAATTTGGGTGAAAGTTTAAAAAACCATGCTTTTGATGCGGTTTTGGATATTACAGCCTATACAAAGCAAGATGTTCAGGATTTGAAAAATGCTTTGGGAGATGTACTGCAATATATTTTCATTAGTTCAAGTGCCGTTTATCCTGAAACGGAAAAACAACCTTTTGTCGAAAACCAAACCATAGGCTATAATTCCGTTTGGAAAGATTATGGTTTGAATAAATGTGCGGCTGAGGCGTATATTGCCGAGAATATTCCAAATGCATATATATTAAGACCGCCTTATTTTTACGGTCCAATGCAGAATTTATACAGAGAGGGCTTTGTATTTGATTGTGCGATGAAAAAAAGACCGTTCTATATTCCGAAAGACGGTTCAATGCCGTTGCAGTTTTTCCATGTTGAAGATTTGTGCCGTTTGATTAAGATTATTTTGGAAGAAAAACCAAACGAACATATTTTAAATGTTGGCAATCCTCAAACGGTTGATATTAACGAATGGGTGGAACTTTGTTATAAAGTTGTTGGAACACCGCTCAAAAAAGTTTATGTTGATGAAAGTCATGAACAAAGAAGTTATTTTTGTTTTTATGATTATGGCTATGTCCTTAATGTAGAAAAACAAATGCAGTTGCTTTCAAGCGTAAAGCCTTTGGAGGATGGCTTAAAGGAGTCATTTGAATGGTATATTCGTTACGGACAAAATATGTTTAAGAAACCATATATGCAATATATTGATGAAAATTTAAGATGATTGTTTTAAGGCTGTGACTGTTTGTGGTTACAGCCCTTTTAATTGTTGGAAAAAAGCAAGGACAGGAATAATAAAATTTAAAAAAATCTGAAAAAACAGCGTGGAAATTCGTTCAGTTAATCGTATATACAAGTGAAAAGACAAAAAACAGAAAAAAGGAGTGATTTATGATTAGACATCTTGGTTAAATGTTCTACGATTTGCTTTACGGTAAATAATTATCAGATGATAACAAAACGAAAGTGAGGTGAATAAAGATGCTGGACTTTAAGAATGTAATTCTTAACTTTGTAAATTGGGATGGTTTACTTTAAAAAAATTAAAAACAGCGTGGAAAATTGCTTGGTTAGTCGTATATACAGATGAAATGAAAAAATGAAAGGAGGCAAAGAGAATGGGAACATTCATTGTCAATGGACAGAATGGTTTAAATCATTGTTTGACTAATAAAAAACTTTCAAAAACAGCGTGGAAAATTGCTTGGTTAGTCGTATATATAGATGAAATGAAAAAATGAAAGGAGGCAAAGAGAATGGGAACATTCATTGTTCAATGGACAGAATGGTTTAAATCATTGTTTGACTAATAAAAAACTTTCAAAAACAGTGTGGAAAATTGCTTGGTTGTTCGTATATATAGATGAAATGAAAAAACAGAAAGGAGAATGAAAGATGATTGATTATCTCGGTAAAAGATTCTACAACTGGCTGAACTCCCTGTTCTAATAAAAAACTTCCGCAAACGCAAATCCTTGTTCGCAAGTTGTCATAATCAGTATGATATGATAAATACAGAAAATACGAAAGGAGAATAAATTATAATTTTTAGTTTTTTACTTAAAAGATTGTAGGATTAGAACGGTCTGTCCAATAGGGCAGACCGCTTTTCTGTATAAAAATTAACATATATCAATGATTTTAGAATGAAAATATGCTAATATAATCATGGACGGAGGGAAATCTATGGAACAGGATTTGTTTTTAAAACATATTACGGAAAATTTCTCGAAATATATATCTCCCGTAGATGTTTCCGCATTATCGGCGTTGTTGGCAATTACGGAAGAAAAGCACTATAAAAAGGGACAAATTATTTTGCATAGCGGTGATATTTGTAATTATATAGGTTATGTTGTCAAAGGCGTGGTTCGCAGTTATTATTTGGACCATGACGGTAGTGATGTAACCAAAAACTTTCATATTGAAGACCATTTGATTATAGATGAGGCCTTGTTGGGACTGAATAACAGTATTTGTACTTATGAAGCGTTGGAAGATTGTACAATCTTATTTGCCGAGCGTTTTCAAGTCCGTCTTTTGATTCAGCAGAATGATTATATAAAAAATCTCTATTTGTTTGGTTTGGAGGACGGTTTACGGTATAAAATTATGCGTGAAAATGCGTTCTTAACACAAAATGCTACGGAACGCTATATCAATTTCAAAAAACAATATCCTATGCTTGAAAAGCGTGTCAAGCTTGCCTATATTGCCTCATATTTGGGGATTACACCTGAGTCGTTAAGCCGCATACGCCGTGTATTGCGGGAAGAAAAATAAGGAGTTGGTAAAATGCTTTTGAAAAATGAAAATTTACCGCCGTTTATGTTGGGAACATGGGCATGGGGCAGCGGTACTAACGGTTCTAAAATGGTTTTCGGTCAAAGTTATGATGAAAATATTTTGCAGGAAACCTTTAAAACCGCTTGTGACTTAAACCTAAATCTGTTTGATACAGCCGAAGTTTACGGTATGGGAAATTCCGAAAAACTTTTGGGGCGTTTTATTGCGGAATGTCATACACCTGTACAAATTTCCACAAAGTATATGCCTGCCAAAAAATATAAACAAGGGAAAATGGCAGTGTCCTTGTCAAAAAGCTGTGAGCGTTTGGGAATTGATGTGCCGTTGATTTATTGGCTTCATATGCCGAACAATGTTGAAGAAAATGTTGCCGAAAGCATTGAACTTTTAAAGGCGAAAAAGATAAAATATCTCGGTGTATCCAACTATCGGTTGAGCGATTTGAAAAAAGCACAGGCATTGCTGCAAAAGGCGGGATTTTCAATTTCGGCGGTTCAAAACCATTTCAGTTTGCTCAGTTACAGCCAAAATCAAAAAGAAATTTTAGAATGGTGTAAGGCAAACCATGTTGTCTATTTCTCTTATATGGTGTTGGAGCAAGGGGCATTATCGGGAAAATACAGTGCGGAAAAACCGTTTCCGTTGTTTTCAGGTCGCCGTTTTGCTTTTGGAAAAAAGATGTTCCGAAAAATAGAGCCGTTGCTTGACTATACCCAAATACTGGCGGAAAAATATAAAGTCAATCAATCTCAAATTCCGATTGCGTGGGCGACTTCAAAGGGAACAGTGCCAATTATCGGTGTAACAAAACCTGAACATGTGAAACAGCTTACAGCAACCGCAACGCTTATTTTAAACAAAGATGAAATTCAAAAATTGGAACAGCTTGCCGAACAAACAGGAATTATGTTTAAAGCAAGCTGGGAACCATAAATCTATAAGACCAACAAGTCTGACTTGTTGGTTTTTATTTTTTGTCAAAAAATACTTGACTTAGTAGTAAAAGTATGCTAATATAATTTTAGAATTAGTATTAAATTGATACTAATTATTGCGGATTTAATTTCAAATACGGAGAGGAGTATAAAAATGGAAAATATATTGGGTTTTCATAATCCTAATGAAGTCAATGGCTATATGAGTAATTGGTACATTTCCCCTTTTAAAAAAGACGGTGTTGTTTATACTTCAATGGAACAGTACATGATGTATCAAAAAGCAAAATTGTTTGAAAATATGGATATTGCAAAGGAAATTTTGTCAACAGATGATGTTCAGAAAATCAAGGCTTTGGGGCGAGCTGTACAGAATTATAATGATACGGTTTGGAACGGCTTGCGGCAGATTATTGTTTTTGAAGGGTTAATCGAAAAATTTAAACAAAATGAGGATTTACGGACAAGACTTTTGTCAACAGGTAATGCCATATTGGCAGAATATGCCGTCCATGACAGAATATGGGGTATCGGATTGTCAATGAATGATCCAAAGTATTTAGATATGAAAAATTGGCGGGGACAAAATTTGTTAGGCTTTTCACTTATGCGTGTTCGCTCTATACTGAAAGTAGAAAAATCCAAGTGACAGAGCCGTAGAACACATTAAACCTGTTCGATAACAATAAAACAGTGGGCAAACTGCGTTTGCCCTTTTAAGAATTTAGACTGTTGGAGACTTTGCCTCCAAACCTCCACCAAAGGCTCTGCCTTTGGAAACTGCAAGCCTTTAAAAAGGCTTGACCTAAATTTTAATTTTTGACAGGTTATCGAACAGGTATATTATATTTGGAATTGGTAAAAGCAATTTTTATTACAAGTTGTACAGCGGAGGAAATACATTCATGAGAAATGACGAAGAACAGGTTTATTTGGAAAATTATGATAAGAACCAA
>JBJEQG010000088.1:13367-16256 GCA_051881635.1 Acutalibacteraceae bacterium | reverse complement strand
TTTGGTGGGAGAGGATGGATTCGAACCATCGAAGCCGAAGCAACAGATTTACAGTCTGCCCCATTTGACCGCTCTGGAACTCTCCCAAAAATATGGAGCTGGTGGACGGACTTGAACCCCCGACCTGCTGATTACAAATCAGCTGCTCTACCAACTGAGCTACACCAGCTTATTTTTCCCACCGCTTTCGCTTGGGACTTTTATATAATACCACTATTTTTTCCGTTTGTCAACAGTTTTTTTAAATTTTTTTATTTTTTGTTTTGTCAAAATCCATATCATTTATTTTATTCCGAGAGAATTAAAAACTTTATTGAAAATATCCAATATATAACCGTATTTTTTAGATATTATCCTCCCTTGTCGAAAATACATATTTCCTGTAAAATATTATTATATTTTGATTTTAGGAAAATAAATATCATGAAGTCATCTTATTTTAAAGTATTTCCCCTGAGCTTTATTTTATGTATCTTTATCGTTTTTTTCGGATTTCACAGCCATGCAATAAACAAAGATTCCGAATTATTCAGCACAGGTTCTGATTACTTTCTGTTATGCGATTCATCACCGATTACGGTTTATCTTGCGGATAAAACAGGGACGGTTCAAAAGAAAGCCTTTGCCTCAGAAGATATTGTTTATCAAAATGCACAAATGAACAGAGGCGGTCTTTATATATTCTGCTCAAATGACTTTAATTATAACGGATATAAAGAATATCATGCCCTTATGATAATTTGCAACACAAACGGCTCCGAAACGGACCAAATTTTCTTTGATGATATTTCCCTGAAAACTGATTGTGCCGCTTATGATACAAGCAAAATATATTTGGTTGACAACCGTTCTCCCGACACCATTCAAATTTACACCAAAGACGGCGGAAAACCGCAAACTTCCGTTTTTATCGGTTCAGCCGTCCAAAAACTATTTGTCTATGACAATTCAAATGTTTACGCAATAACCGCAGACGGTGTCTATGCCGTTAATTCATCGAAAGCAATAAAAATCGGCTCTGTTAAACCACAAGCTGATTTTTATTTTTATGGAAATTTATGCTGTACCTCTGACGGCAAAATCTATACATTTGATACGCAAAGCGGATTTTCGCTTTATTTTTCCTCAGATTATCAATATACCGCCGTCATGAAAAATAAAATCTATGCCGCCGCACACGACAAAATTTATTGTCTTGATACCAACGGAACAATCTCAGCCGTATATACATCGAACAGTACCATAACCGCCCTTTGTGCCTCAAATAATTCATTGGCTTTCATCAGTGACGGCACTGTTTATATAATTACGGCAAATGATTTTTCTCCCGTTCAAAGTGAGATTTCTCATGAAGTTTCGGACAACACTTCATCATCTCACCCTGTTTCCCAAAATTCTGAAATTACCGATACAAGTCAAATTACAAGCTCCGTTTATGACTTAACCAAAAATATTATTGAACTTCCCAGTGGCAAAACAATCGCCCAAATTAAAAAGGAAATTACCTATACAGGCTATACGGCTCAGTTTTCCGACCATAACCATAAAACAAAAACTTCGGGCATTTTAGGCACAGGTGCAACATTAACATTAACTGACGGCTCAAAATCCCATACTTATACATTTCTGGTCTGCGGAGATATAAGCGGCGAGGGTAACATAAACACAAGAGATATAACCGCCCTTTCCGACTATCTGATATATAAATCCGATTTAACCGAACTTCAATTAAAGGCGGCGGATTTAAACAAAGACAATATTGTCAACACTTCCGATTTATTATCCTTATATAAACAAACTGCTCTATTGTAATCCCTTCTTTCAAATGATATAATAGAACAAAACCATTTACAAAGGCGTTGTGAATTTATGGCTGAAAGAATTTTAAAAACCGTATCCTGTCCCAAATGCGGACGGTCAAACGATACATCAATCTTATGCAGTATGAATACCGCAAATGATATGATTTTTCGCAAGGAAATTTTTAATGACTCTATTTTTCATTGGCGTTGTCATTATTGCAATTATAGTGCATATATGCTCCACCCTTTGCTCTATAACAATACCGAAAAGCGTTTCATGGTTTACTATATTCCCCATGTTGACCGCCGTCAGGTTGTTGACGAAACTTTGGAGCGGGAATTTCCCGAATTAAAAAATGTCTGCAAGCGTGTTGTTCCGACTGTTAATGCTTTCAAGGAAAAAATCCTTGTTTTGGAACAGGATTTAGACGATATGGCGATTGAATTGACAAAATTGGCTGTTTCCGAGCTTGTGCGTAAAAGTACAAATGCCGATGTTCGTGACGGATTTTTTATCGAAACTCAACCGAAAACGGACACAATAAACTTTCAATTCTTCATCGGTGCTGAACAAAAACCCTATCTGCAATCAACAAAAATGACTGTTTATAAACGCTCTTTGGAGATTGTGGAGGAACATTGTCAAAAAGATAAGATGTATCGTGGTTTTCTGAATATAGACCAACGCTGGGCAAAAGAAACACTCCAACGATACCGAAACACAAAATAAGGATAGAGAGAAACATACCGCTTGAAATCTTAATTTTCAAGCGGCTTTTTATTCTTGAAATTTTGCAATCGGAAAAGTTTTCAACTTCTTATTGTTGAAAAGTTGAAAACTTTTTTTATTTTTTTCATTTATAGATACGATTGTATAAAAAAACAGTCCCCAATTTCCTTTTTGGAAATTGGGGCTGTTTTGGGGTTTTTCATTTTTGACTTGCTATTATTTCTTCAAACGCCGTACATTTTTCCTGTATTCCTTAATATGTAAAAATAGCATAAATATCAGCAGACTTCCGCTTATGCAAAACAAAACTGCAAAGATAGCTATACGATTGTCGCTGCCCGTTCCGGGACGATTGGG
>JBJEQG010000088.1:0-13267 GCA_051881635.1 Acutalibacteraceae bacterium | reverse complement strand
GGTTCGTCAGGGTTATCGGGAATATCAGGAGTATCGGGTTCATCAGGTTTGTCGGGAATATCAGGAGTATCAGGTTCATCTGGCTTGTCGGGAGAATAGGTATTTATGAGATTATAACCTTCAACAGTCATTTTATAGTCGGGTACATTGGTTTCACTGATTGTATAAACTATTTTGTGACCGTTATCTGCACATTCAGGCAATTCAAAAGAATAACTCCAATCGTCTTTTTCCGTAACCTGATACTGCATAACCAAATCACCGTCACCGTAAATTTCTACGATAATGGATTGTGGATGATTTTCCTTCGGATTTGCACCATGATTCCAGATTTTTTGTCCCGAAATAATTATCTTATCCGATGTGATAATTTTATCGTAACGATTGGTAAACTCAACAACCGACACATTTTTCCCGTCTTTTGTCAAAGTATGGGAAACATTCAGTTTGCCGTTTTCCTCTGTTACAGTCACTAACAGCTTATAGCTTGCTGTATCGTAACTCCACCCCTCTTTGCCGCCGTATAATTCCGTAATCGTATAAACATAAACCCCTGATTTGGTAAAGGTAATTTTACCGAAATCAGCTTTACCACTGCCGTTTACGGAAATAATCTTGCTGTTGCCTTTTGAGTCGCTTGGCATAGGTGCGTCCGCCTCGCCTTTCAGAATAAATTCAAACTTCGTTTCAGGCGGTTCGTCACCCTGTACAATCTTATGAACCGTTGGTGTATCAACGACAACAGGTGGCAGATAGGTGTTTTTGATGTTAAATCCGTCATATGACGGCGAAAAACCTTCAAGCGGGACTTCTTCGACAATATATTTAATCTCCTTACCGTTTGCATCGTATTTCGGCACAGTAAATGTGTAATGCCACTGACCGCTTTCGTTTGGAGTTATTGTCTTTTCCTCTGTCAAATGACCGTCCTGCATAAGCCTTACAGTGATAGAATCGGGCATGACACTTTCATCATATCCGTATAAGTCCCATGTCTTATCACCGTCTATATCAATATAAACCGTACCGATATAGGTATTAGTGACAACAACCTCAACAACCTGGTCTGATGTTAAAGTGCCTGAGCCGTTCACAATCGACTGACTGTAACCGTCTTTGTAGCCGTCATCTTCAATAACTTCATAGTACGAATTTGCAGGAATTTCAAACACCACAGTTTCATCAGGTTTAAGTGTAAATTCCGTTTTTTTGCCGTCCGTAATGAGTGCGAGATGAAATTCTTTGTTTTCGTCCTGCTTTGGATATTCCCCTGCAAGTTTCTTTGTTACACGGATTTGGGCTGTGCCGGTTGATGTGTTGCCAAAGGTGTTGACGAATGTCGCCGTACAGCCCTCCGTGACAATGTTGCCCCGTGTTTCCGAGCCTGAAATACTGTAAAAAGGTTCGGGCGTTTCCTCTACGGTATAAAGTACGCCAACGGGAATGTTTTCAAATACGGCAGATTGCCCGTGTTTAAGGTACAGTGTACCGCCGCTTTTGAGTTCTTTCAGCTCACCGTCATTCACACGGTAAAAATATGTTCCGCCGTCCGAAAAAGTTACGGTAAACTCAAATGCCTTTTGCTTTTGTTCCTCTGTCAACGGGGTATCATCTGAATTTCGGACAATTTTTTGGATTATCAGTGAGCCGTCAAGCGGTATATTGTAAGCACGAACAATAACCGTCTTGTTCTGCTCTCCAATAACAGAGAAAGGATAGCGGGTTAATGGCTTGCCGTCCTTTTGGTCAAAAGTATGGCTTGTACCAGGGTCGATTTCCTCAAAGTAGTAATCGCCCTTTTTCAGTTTCAGCTCTATGCGTCCGTTGCTGTCGGAAACATACCGTCCGCCGATTTGCTTGTTATCTGCCGTAAACAGATAAAATGCAGCACCCGCAATCGGTTTATCCGTCAGCGTTCCGTCTTTCAGCTTTTCGAGCTTTAAAAGTCGGACATCAAACGCTCTGCTGACACCCATGACTTCATTTTTTGTCTGTTGGTTCAGACTTTGCCAACTGAGCGTTCCTGTTACGGCACAGGAGAGGACAAAAACCAATGTAAGTATTACACTCACGGTACGGTACAGCCATATATGCATACACCCGCCTCCTTTCTTTTAGTATTTTTCATGATAGTACAGAAGTTTAGGTTAAATCAACCCACAATGCCGGACGGAAACCATAAGTATTAGGCATATAATAGTAATTATCGCCCCTTGCACCTGATGAAGTAACTGCAGCAATCTTATTACCATATCCAGAACGCAACCAATAAGATTGATTTGATTTTATCATATCAGAATCTGTCACCAATTTCTGATTGCCGTATGTATAGTCTTTTGAATTTGTGGTTGCACTTCCACTAAATGTTCCGAATACATCAGCCTCACTCAGCATAAATACTTTATCTGAAGTTGTAATCCACGCACTTGTATTACCAGGATCTCGAGTAGTAATGTCAGTTTCTATTGCTTTGTCTTTTAAAACTGTAGTATTCGACAACCATGTTTTCAGTGTAGCCCTTGCAGAACTGCTCGACCAAGGAGCAGTATCACTACCGGAAGAAGTAAAAGCTTGAAGATTACCTACTATATTTTTCGACCAAATCAATGCCCTGCCGTTTTCTTTTGCCAGAACATACCACTGAACACCGTCAATCGTAACCGTCTTGGTTGTGCCTATCGGCATTTCTTCAAGGTTATCAAAATCCCACGGTTTTACTGTAACCTGATATTTTGACTGTACATCAGGGGATTGCTTTGATGTCGCAGTGATAACCAAATTCTTTTCAGTGGTTTCATTTTCGCCGACTGTCAAAAGACCGTTTGCGTCAATTGTAGTGTTAGTGTCACTGTTGCCACTTACTGTCCAAATTATATCTTGGTTGCTGATTTCTGAGCCGTACAGCGTTACCACAGCATTAAACTGCAATTTCTTTTGTATCTTTACGGTTGTTGCATTGCCGTCAACAGTAATGGTAATTCCGTTTGCGAGTATCTTGGTTAAGTATTGTTCTCTGCCTTCTCTCGGATCTTTTGTTACCTTAATATCATCGTCCGTACCAAGCAGATTATCATCACCCATTGCCAGATATATGCCGTCATCATCAGGACCAATAAGTTTTGTTCCGAATTGTAAATCCGTTATGCCTTCGATATCATTATACATGACAACATCTGTTCTATCATCATTGTCACCGATTGTCTGATTAGCTCCGGCAGAAACAAACTCTCCAATACTTCCGTCCTCCAAATTTATTTCCTTGTATGTATTGTCGCTGAACTGAACATACATCTTGCCGTCCATTGCTCCCTCAACAACATTACCGGTTGAGTCTTTCGGTATTACATATACAGTGGTTTCAGCAGTCTTGGTTGTATCATATACGCTTGTTGCCGTAAGAACATACTTCTTGCCGACCATACTGTTGGTTGGTTTGAATGTATTGCCTTGAAGTGTTGTGGTGCTTGGGTCTGACGACCAAATAGCGTATGTTTCCGAAGTATTGCCTGCTGCGTTCTTTACATCAATATTGGCTGTCAGTGTTAAGGTATCTCCTGCTCTTACATACTGTACATCTCCGCCGCCGACCTGCATATATGTTATATCAGGCAGAATGTCTGCTGCCCTATTCAGCAAATACAGGGCATTGTCGGTAATTCCGTCTTTATAAAAGCCTGTTCCCTCTGTTTTATCGCCCCAATCACCTGCGGTAGCGAACTGACCTACGGCATTGATAGCATAATACCATTCCGTATCGGGCTGACGCTTGAGTTCAATGCCATTAAGGAGTAAACCTGTGGTTTCGCCCGGCTCAATGGACTTTGCCCAATAGGCCCAACCGTCAACATCATAAACCCAATAATTTCCGATTTGACTTTCGGTAGGTAATTGCAGCCATTCTTTCATGGTAATGACTGTTGCGTTTTGGGTTTCTTTGGCTATATGGGTTTCCTCTTTGTTAATGCTGTCTTTGTAATAGGCTATATCGGTCTTTTCATCGCCGACTTCGTATTCAACATAATCGTCATACTTCGTTCCGGCGGTTCTATCTCCGTCCGTTCCCTCGTAAGTACCGTTTATATCTGCCGCCAAAAGCATATCAATAATAGATTGCTCCTCACTGCCACTGACTTTATTAACCTTATTGAATGTGGGCATATATACGGTCTGACCGCCCATTTCCCATTCCCAGTAATCATGCAAAGCGGTGTGTGCCTGATTGATTACCGTATCTTCAATATGTCCCGGAATATGAGTGAGCCATGTGCTTTTATCATTGAAATCCGCACCGGTCGTTATAACTGTAATATTAGCTATATCAAAATCCGGATCGTCATGTTTTCCCGCACCTATACCCGTTTCCATATACTCGTCCAAACGAACACGGGCAAAAATAGGCATACTGTTTTCGTCCTCAGGGTCAGTGAAGTTCTCCACATAAATATCCTTGTTTTTTCCGTTAAAGTCATCGTGCAGACGGCCGCCGGGATTGCCCTCGCCGTCCCGTTCATTCAGTGCAGTTTGACTGATACTTTGCCATGCAAATGTTCCCGTAAGAAGCATAGCTGCCGCCGTCAACAGTGCCGCTGCTGCCGAAACTGCTTTTTTGCTTTTTCTCGTCATAGCTATTCTCCTTTATTTTTTAAGATTACGGATTTATAACTGCAACCTCATATCTGCCAATGGATTTTTCATATCCCACAGATGTCGCTTTTACCGTAAGCACATCGGCGGTTTCATCTGCACCAACCAACAAAACGCCGTCATTTATAGCTGTATCAGTGCTTGTTGCTCCCTCAACTGTCCATGTAACATTTTGGTTGTCAACTTCAATATCAGCAAGTGTCAGTTTTGCTGTGAAAGTAAGGCTCTCGCCAGGTGATACGGTATTTTTATTATCTGCCTCAGTTATAGTAACCGTAGGAGCTTTTCCTGCCGCCTGATTCAGTAAGAACAATGCATTTGATGTCGGCGGAACACCCTTAGAGATATCATAGAAACCTGTACCGTCTTCTGCACCCCAATCTCCTGCCGTAGCGAACTGTGCTACAACATTGATAGCATAGTACCAATTTTCCATCGGTTCACTTTCAAGGTCAATTCTGTCAAGCAACAGACCCGTAGCCTCTCCCGGCTGTATAGCCTCTGCCCAATAAGCCCAACCGTCAACATCATATACCCAGAACTTGCCCGTTTGTCTTCCGCCATCAATCCACTCCTGCATGGTCATAACTGTTGCATTTTGGGTTTTCCTGGCTGTATGGCTTTCAGTCGCTGTTGTGACATTCTCGTCCTCTGTATTGTTCAAATCATTGTCATATACAGCTTTACCTGTCTTTGTATAGCCCTCTGTGTATGTAACATAATCACTGTACGGAATATCGTCCAAGCCCTCGTATGTACCGTTAATATCCGCTTTCAGGCTATCCTTGTTCTTGTTAAAGGTTGGCATATATACGGTTTCGCCGCCCATATCCCATGTCCAATATTCATGGAAAGTGTTGGGTTCACCGTTTTCGCATACCTTTGTTTCCGTTGTCGGTATATGCGTTTTCCATGTTGTAACATCGTTAATATTTGCCCCTGCAATAAGCGGTGTAGCAACACGCATCGGGTTATCAAGATTCTGCCCTGCGTCCTCTCCAAGCTCCATATATTCATCTAAACGGATACGGGCAAAAATCGGTACGCCGTCCTCATCTTCACTTGTGAAATTTTCTACATAAACATCTTTATTTCTGCCGTCAAAATCATCGTGCAGACGGCCACCGGGATTCATGGCATTTCCTGAGGTTTCGTTCTTTGCTTCCTGACTGATAGACTGCCATGCGTATGTACCTGACAAAAGGACAATAGCTGCCAAAGATGCCGCAGTGACAGCCGATGCAATTTTTTTCTTTTTACTGATTGACATAATTTTTAACACTTCTTTCTTTTCTTAATATAAAATATTTTTTGTGAGAATTTTTATATAAAAATAACTTCCTCCTTCCGTATCTTTTTCATATTATTGTATTGAATAACAGTCACTTCCTCTCAGTTGAATATTATATTTATCATAAACACTTTGATAACATAAAAGTGCTGATAATGCATATCATTGACTGTTTGTGTGCTTGCTCTCAAAGCGGTTATGTTTTCGATTTTTCTTCCTCTTTTTCAAACAGGTTACGAATTGCGGCAAAGAAACCCGCAAACAAAAGCAGAAACAGTATAATCAAAAACCAATATTGGCTGATAAACTCAAAAATCTGCCCTAATTGATAATTATGGAATATGACTTTACCAACCACATTAACGGCAGGCACAGGGTCTTTATCCGAAGCGGCGTTCATAATGCCTTTGGTCACAAAAGCCCGTTGTCCCGTATCCTGATATTTTTCAATAATTCCAACAATTCTATGGGTAATGGTGCTTGTCGAACCGTTCATATATGTAATGTCATCACCGATTTTTAAATCGTGGGGGTCAACTTGTTGTGTAATCACTAAGGAACCTTTAGGAATTTCACTTTCCATAGATTCAGAAAGCACTGTAAATGCGGAATATCCTGCAAATGAATTTACCGCTCCGTTTCCTCTAAGCATGACCGCACCTATCACCAAAGCAACTAAAACACTATAAAAAACAATGTCTTTCCAAAGACCTCTTTTCTTTTTCGTTTTTGGTCTTAATTCAGATTTTTCCAAATCCTCCGCAAAAGACGGTTCACAATTGGCTGTTTTTTCAGAAATTTCACAAACACTGCCATTCAGCAATTTTAAAAGTTCTTCATTGTCGGGATTGGAAACCATCAATTTGAGTGTCATCATTTTAAGATTTTTCTGCCACTGCTCCTGTATCAGCCCATAAAACCGACTGAGAAAAGAAAAATTTTCTGTATCGTTCCTGTACTCATAACAGTTCATATTTTCAGGTTCTGTAACCTGCAAAATATCATACAAAGAGATGTCATCGGCGTGTTCTGTGACACAGCATTTTCCAAACAGTCCTTTCTCCGTTTTAATCCATTTGGCTTTTTTCAGTTTTCTCAAAACAATCATCACTTGAACTTTTGGAATTTTCGTATTCTTTGAAATGTCCTTTATGCCAACCATATCATTTTCTTTGTTGTTATATAAATAAATCAATATGCGTATGGCATAATCCGTTGATTTTTTTGATTGGATATTAAACACCTTCTTACAAATGGAATAAATCAATAATTGTAGTTTTTAAATAAATATTTTTTCTTTTAGGAAATAAAAATATGTATTTTGTCATATTTGCTTCATTATAGCAAATAATTTGATATAAGTCAACAAAAATATGAAAAATCCAAACAAATAAATTGTCAACTAAATTTCAAAAACAGATTGACAATAGAAAAATTTTCTTTTATACTATGGATTGTCAACCAAACATATAAAATCAGGTTGACAATCAAAAGGAGGAAAAAATAATGGAAAATTCTTCATTTGCCGCAACACAAACAAAAAAACCCCGTACAGGAAAAACAACCGTATTGGATATGGTTTATATTGCCATGTCTACCGCTTTAATTGCCGTTTGCTCACTGATTTCAATTCCAACGGCAATCCCCTTTACACTTCAAACTCTGGCGGTCTTTATTACGGCAGGACTTCTCGGTACAACAAGAGGAACAATAAGCGTTATTGTCTATATTCTTCTCGGTTTAGTCGGTGTTCCCATTTTCGCCAATGCTTCGTGCGGTGCAGGTGCTTTGTTCGGCATGACGGGCGGTTATATTATCGGATTTATCTTTACGGCTTTGGCTATCGGATTGATTACAAAGTTTTTTGGAAAAGGCATTATTTCACTTGCCGTTTCAATGGTTATCGGTTTGCTCCTCTGCTATACATTCGGTACGGCATGGTTTATGGTTGTTTACGGAAATTCTTTCGGTGCAATCTCGCTTATGGAGGCTTTGGGAATGTGCGTATTCCCCTATCTTCTCTTTGATGCCGCAAAGATTGCCGTAGCCATTGTTGTGGTTAAAGTGGTTTCAAAGTATGTCAAGTTTTAATTTGCGTCCGCACCATGCCTTATGCATACAGAATTTTCGTGGGCGTGGTTACAGTCCGGAATTTACGGAAAACATGACCTCTGTCATTCAAATCATGGAACAGAATAATCCCCAAATCATGCTTGTTTCCGAAACAGATATACTTTGTTCTTCCTGTCCTCATAATCAGCAAGGGCGTTGCCGTTCATACAGTCATGTTTTGGAGTTGGATAAACGATTTCTTCAATCATGCGAACTTCATACGGAAACGCCTATCACATGGCAAAACCTGAAAACTCATGCCATAAGCATTTTAAAAAACCAACACCGTTTTCAGAAAATCTGTCATGACTGTTCATGGTATGAATTTTGTTCTTCTCTTGTTCAAAAAACATAAAAAAATGACTTGTCCCAAAAAGGCAAGTCATTTTTTATTATAACAAATCAATCAATTCTTCGGGAGCAGACACGATTGTTTTCGCTCCGTTTTCTATCAGGAATGTACGGTCACGGAATCCCCAATCGACTGAAATACAATCCAATCCCGAATTACGGGCGGTTTTTATATCAACATCTGAGTCGCCAATATAAACCGTTTCGCTTTTAGAAACATTAAGCATTTCCAAAGCAGCAAAAACCGTATCAGGTTCAGGCTTTCGACGGAAACCCTCGCGCTCTCCCAACGCAACATCTATAAGGGAATTAAAATAATCCCTGTTCAATGCCTTTACGCCAAAATCCGCCTTGTTTGAAACAATCGCCAGCTTATAGCCCTCTTTTTTCAACCGCTCCAAAAGCGGCATAATGCCGTCATAGGGGCGTGTTTTTATATTACAATGTTCCGCATAGTAAGACTTAAATGTATCAAAAACCTTTTGGAACTCACTTTCGCTAACCTCAGACGGCAACGCCCGATGAATCAGATTTCCGATACCGTTTCCGACAAAATTGCGGATTTCCGACAATGTACGGGACGGATAACCGAACTTTTGCAAAGAATAATTAACGCTGTCCCGCAAATCCTCCAAAGTATTCAAAAGTGTACCGTCCAAATCAAAAATAACCGCCTTATATTTGTGCATGACACACACTCTCCTTATTCCATTTGATTTATTATACTCCCCATTTATCTTTTTATCAACCTCTCTCAAAATCAAAAAGGCTTTACCCCGACAAAACAAGGTAAAGCCTACAACATAAAAATCCAACTATATCTGACTTGAAACAAAAGAACTGAAAATATCCTTAATTATGTTCGGAGCATTGATTTTATCTAAATATGCTGAAAATGTGTCAAAATTCAAATTCGATAAAAGACTTGCATATTCACCGTCAGCCGATTGTATGCCTATGGCTACTTTTCCGCCATTAGCCACACCGCCAAAAGCAATTTCAGTCGCACCGGCATAACCGCCAACGGCATAAATACCCAAAGCACAGCCACCAACCGCAAATCCGCCAATAGCAACACCGCCAACGGCAATCAATCCCAAAGCAACCGCCCCAAAAGATGCAATACCAATCGAAAGCACACCCAATGCAATCAACGCAAGCGAAAGCACCCCAAACGCCAACAAACCGATTGAAATTAACCCAAACGATAACAACCCCGTCGCTATGTTTCCGACCGCAATTAAACCTTTGGCACGATACATACCGACACCAAAATTTACATGAACCAACGGTATGCCCTTAAATGTTTTCTCGCTTTTATACTCATAGTGCCACCGCTCCGTCATGGATAACGGATTTTCCGCACATACGGGATTGTTTTCCTTGCCAACCAAACAATCTATGGATACCCCAAACAACTCGGACAATGCCATAAGTTTATCCATTTCAGGTGTCGTTTGTCCCAACTCCCATTTTGAAACGGTCTGGCGTGATACATCAAGTTGATTTCCAAGCTCCTCCTGTGACAAGCCACTTTGCTTTCTTAACCTCATTAAATTTTCATGAAACTGCATTTTGAGTTTCCTCCTCTGTATTTGATATAAAAATCATAACAAAATCGTGCAACAAAAGCTACCAATTCCACTTGGAAATCTGTCAACCAAACTTAACATCGCTATTTACAGCTCTATTTTCCTGCAAAGTCCAATAAGGTCGTCAAAAGTTTTGAGTTCACCGCTTTCTTTTCTCAGTGCCGCCGCACCCTTAAACCCTTTGATATACCATGCCACATGTTTTCTTGCCTCTCTCATACCGATTTCCTCACCCTTATAATCGCAAAGCATACGAATGTGACGCAACATAACAGAAACTTTTTCCGCATTTGAAACAGGCAAAGACGGTCTTTCATGGTCAAGCCAGCGTGAAATTTCCGCAAAAATCCATGGATTGCCCAAAGCGGCACGGCCAACCATAACCATATCACAATCCGTCTGTTCAATCATTTTTGCGGCGGCGGCGGCACTGTCAACATCACCGTTGCCGATAACGGGAATTTTTACGGCGTGTTTAACCTCACGAATGATATTCCAATCCGCAGACGGTCTGTATTGCTGTTCCCTTGTACGCCCATGAACGGTAATGGCATCAGCCCCAGCCGCCTCGCAAATCTTTGCAACCTCAACGGCATTAACCGTATTTTCGTCCCACCCTTTACGGATTTTAACCGTTACGGGAACGGACACCGCTTTTTTTACCGCCTGAACAATCGCTCCGCAAAGTTCGGGATTTTTCAGCAAGGCACTGCCACTGCCGTTATTACAGATTTTCGGTGCGGGACACCCCATGTTAATATCAATAATATCCGGTTCATACTCCAAAGCCGCAACCGCCGCTTCCGCAACAACCTCAGGTTCATATCCGAATAACTGAATTGCCGCAGGACGCTCCGCCTTTGACAAAACCATAAGTTCCTTTGACTTGTCGCTATCGTACGAAATGCCTTTTGCACTGACCATTTCTCCGACAACATAAGCCGCACCAAATCCCACACACAATTCTCGAAATGCCCTATCCGCTACACCCGCCATAGGAGCTAATGCAACTTTCCCGTTAATTTCCACATTTCCTATTTTCAAAATCATTTCCTCCATTGAAGTACGGGCTTTAAAAGCTCTTTAATCCTATGATAAAGATTAAACTTCATCACCATTTTTATATTCATAATCACCCAAAAAGCCAAAATCGGCACTATCAGAACCCAATAATCCTGACTTTTCTCCAACAGGCAAAATATCCAAAAGAATAAATTATAAGACAGAACAAACAATGAAAAGAACAGAATGTTAGCCGCATTAAACGGAGCCGAAGTCTTTTTAAAATACAACAGACCGATTAAAGAGTTAGAAATTACGGCAATAAGATACCACAAGCCGCCAAATATTTTCCAATCGCCTGCTGCCGGGCTGAGCAAAAGCGGAATCTTCATGCCAACCAAGTCAAAAAGCACATAACTTGTCAAAATGGATATAATAACAACACACAAAACCGCCATAGTACCCAACACATAACGGTCATGAACTAACTTTTTATGTTCCCTTTCCGATTTCTGTATGACCTTTTCATAATATTCCTGCAAATTCTGCCTTTGTTCCTTTTCAAACTCCCCGCTAAAAAAAAGTCCGTTTTCGGAAACATTGCCATTCGGATTTTCTTCATAAAAGCCCATTGTACTTTTTTTCGGTTCCATAATACAGCACTCCCCACCGCATATTTGTTATAATATAACAACAATATCTTATCACATACAGACGAAAATTAAAAGCATAATTTAAAATTTAACCATGATTATCTTTAATCTTGTCCCAATAGGACTGAAAAGCCTGTTCATTTTTGTTTTCCGCCGCATGATAATAAACCGTCCCAAGCAAATCATCGGGCATATACTGCTGTTCAACCCAACGGTTTGGAAAATCGTGAGGATATTTATAAAACTGCCCCTTAACCTTTGCGTCCTCACCGTCACAGTGCATATTTTGCAGGCAACGGGGAAATCCCATACCCTTTCCATTCTCAACATCTGCCATAGCCCGATTGATTGCGTTATAAGCCGAATTTGACTTAGGCGACTGACACACAAGAATAACAGCGTTCGCAAGCGGAATTCTTGCTTCGGGCAATCCGACCATAAGGGCAATATCGACTGCCGCTTTCACTATGGGGATAATCTGCGGATACGCTAATCCGACATCTTCACACGCACAAACCGTTAATCTGCGGCATACGGACGCTAAATCTCCCGCCGCCAAAAGCCTTGCCAAATAATGTATGGCGGCATTCGGGTCTGAACCACGCATGGATTTCTGAAATGCCGACAGCAAATCGTAATGCTCGTCCCCCTCACGGTCATATTTTACGGCACTCTTTTGCGTTAATGCCGTAACACTTTCTTCCGTAACAACATAACTATCACTTTCCGCATTGAACTCCGCCGCCAAAAATGACAATTCAACCGCATTCAACGCTTTGCGTACATCACCGCCACAGGCACAGGCAATATGTCGCACTGCCGTATCGGAAACGGAAATTTTAACCATCTTTTCCTTTTCCAAAAATTCAAATCCCCTTCGCACCGTCTGTTCAACATCTTCCCGTTCTACAGGCCTGAACTCAAAAACGGTTGAACGGCTTAAAATCGCACTGTAAACATAAAAATACGGGTTTTCGGTCGTGGAGGCAATTAGCGTAATCTGACCGTTTTCGATATATTCCAAAAGCGTCTGCTGTTGTTTTTTATTGAAATACTGAATTTCGTCCAAATAGAGCAAGATACCGTCTGCCCCCGAAAAGCCGTCCAGCTCCGCAACAATTTCCTTAATATCCGATATTGAGGCTGTTGTCCCGTTCAATTTTCGGAAAGTGCGGTTTGTCTGCCGTGCGATAATAGAGGCGACTGTCGTTTTTCCGACACCTGACGGACCGTAAAAAATCATATTGGGGATTTGCCCCGACTGAATGATTTTTTTAAGAGGGCTGTTTTCGCCCAAAAGGTGCTTTTGTCCCGACACATCATTTAAAGTTTTTGGACGCATTCTGTCAGCAAGTGGACGGTTCATGCTTTTCCCCCTTTTCATCATAAACAACAAAAAGCAGCTATCCAATCGGATAACTGCTTTTAAAGTGTTGGCATCGCCCTATTTTTCCGGACCGTCACCAGTCAAGTATCTTCGGCACCGCTGAGCTTAACTTCTGTGTTCGGTATGGGAACAGGTGGACCCTCAGCGTCATCAACACCAACTATTCAGGCTCGCACCCTGAAAACTGAATAAAGTACAAGCAGAAAAATCAGAAACCAAAATAACATTTGGTCAA
>JBJEQG010000087.1:0-3433 GCA_051881635.1 Acutalibacteraceae bacterium | reverse complement strand
GGCATATCGGAAAATCTCATCGGTTTGGGTTCTTCCTGTGGCATATCGGAGAATCTCATCGGTTTGGGTTCTTCCTGCGGCATATCGGAGAATCTCATTGGTTTGGGTTCTTCTTGTGGAATATCGGAGAAATTCAAAGATTTTGGCGGCTCTTCCGGAGCTAAGTCCGCAAAACGCATAGGTTGAGGTTCAGAAATCGGTGCTCCAAATGCAACATTTTGCATAACAGGCTGACCGTAGGGCGGTACTTCGGACTGAGTATAAACCTGATTCTGACCAAACGGCATTGGCGGTGCAACAGGTTCAACCTCAGCGGAAGCAACTTTCTGTTCCATTGTACTGTCATTTTTTATGTACGAAAATTGTTCGTTAGGTTCGCCATTACCTTCATTGTGCAGATTATAGGACTCCAAAGTCGGTGGCTCATCATTAAAACCCGTTTGTTCATGATATGGCTGTTCGGGTGCTGCCGAAAGGTCGGGAAATACAACCTTTTCATTTGTGGCAATCGGTGTATCGAAATTCAATTTCGGCTGTTCCTCTTGCGAAAGCAATGGTGTATCTTCCTGTACTTGCTCAGTGAAATGACTTTGCTCGTCGTTATTTGAAAGTTCCGGCAAAGTAAATGGTGCTTGCTCAGTCTGGGACGGCATATAAGGGTCATTAACAACCGCATCGGACGGCAGCGTCAATGCTGAACCTTCCTCATAAAAATAATCAACGGCTGTACGGTCAACGGCAATCGTACCGATAAAATCCTTACAAGCTACATGAAGCGGGTGGTTTTGATAATAACGCAATGAGGCCGTATTACGAAGTGTTGCATACAAAACAATATCATAGTCAGAATTGGTGTTGAAATTATATCCCATTTCCACACCTTCAAGACCATCAATCTTTCCAACCAAATCCGTCAGCATTTCCGCCATACGGGTCATATTTTGCTGTTTATCCTCACCGTCCTTTATCTTCCAAAGGACAATATGTTTTACCATTCTTTTAATCCTCCAATTCATAAAATTTGCTTTTTGTTTCCAAAGAACTGCATTTTTTCAAATTATAACACAAACTTTAACAAACCGCAATGTTTTTTTAGTTAAATACAATAAATTTAATGCATAAATTTGTTTTTAAAGTTAAGTTTTGGAATTAAGGGCATTTTTCAGGAAAATTTTTTGGTTAAAAATTCAGCATAATTTACAAATTTTATAAAAGTCATAAAAACAGCGTGACAAAAACATATTTTTATTGTATAATTGAAGTGTATATACAAAGGACGGTGTCACTTTATGAAACAGATTCCAAAGTCATATCACACGGTTTTGGCTCTTCTGCTGTTGGTTTTGTTCCTGCTCTCCTCCTGTACACAAAACAGCACCCCCTCCAAAGAACGGTTTGAACAAGTCTTAAAATTGTCGCTTCCTAATTACACTGTATCAAAATATATTGATACCCACAAAGGCTATAACGGTGAAATGTATGCTATTTTACACTTTGATGGCACAAATTCGACAAAGTTTCAAAATGCCATTACCGCCAGCGGCTTTTGGAAAAGACTGCCGATTAACACTGTTTCCTATGCCAATGTTACTTGGGCAGGAAATTTGACACCGCAGTCCTCTGTTGGAAAAATTCCTTCCGATATTCAAAACGGACTATGGTATTTTTGTGACCGCAGTGACCGCCTTTATACCTATGCCGATCGCCGTTTTACCGTCCCTTCGTCCAATAAAGATCAAATTATAATTGAAGCTGAAACCTGTAAAAACTTTACTCTCGCTGTCTATGATATAGATAACTGTTTGCTCTATATCTATATGTACGATAAAATGCCGTCCTAACTTGATTTTAAATTGCATTTTCTAACCCCCAAAAACACTTTTGTTTTGGGGGATTTTTTATACAGATTTCGCCAAAATTGGACGGACAGCTTGGTTATAATAGAAACAACAATTTATGAAAAGACGGTGAGATAAATTTGGGTGCAAGAATTGTTATGCACGGTCAGGAAATGACGGTTTATCTTAATGGAGAAATCGACCACCATACCGCCCGTGAAATGCGTGAAAGCATAGATACCTTTGTTCAAACACATAGTCCGCAGATTATGAAAATGGATTTTTCGGGTGTAACCTTTATGGATAGTTCCGGAATCGGACTTGTTATCGGACGCTACCGCACAATGTCGCTATTGGGCGGACGGCTTACTGTCGTTAATATTCCGCCACATCTCCAAAGAATATTTAAGCTGTCGGGAATTACTGCTTTAAAAGTATTTGATACTGAAAGGGGTAAAAATTGTGAGATTAGAAAATGAATTTCATTTAAGTTTTGAAAGCCGCTCCTCCAATGAAGCGTTTGCCCGTGCCGCCGTTGCCGCTTTTGTATCACAGCTTGACCCAACCGTCAGCGAAATTTCTGATATAAAAACTGCCGTTTCAGAGGCGGTTACAAATTGTATCGTCCATGCTTATCGGGAAACAATCGGCACAATCTACATAAATGTCCGTCTGTTTGAGGGACGAAAAGTCAGCATAAAAATTCGTGACAAAGGTTGTGGGATTGAGAATATTCCACAGGCCATGGAACCGCTTTTTACAACGGCAGGTGATGAACGGGCCGGTTTGGGATTTGCTGTTATGCAGAGCTTTATGGACAAGGTGCGTGTCCGTTCTATCCCCAATCACGGCACGACTGTAACTCTTATCAAAACAATGAACAGGCGTGATGATAATGCTGAATAACAGAGACGTAAAGGTCAATGATAATTTGGGTTTGGTTCATGCCTGTGCCAAACGCTTTCGGGGCAAGGGAATAGAATATGATGATTTGTTTCAGGCAGGGTGCTTGGGATTGGTTAAGGCAATCGACCATTTTGACGAAAGTCGTGGTCTATGCTTTTCTACCTATGCCGTTCCTGTTATTTTAGGAGAAATTAAACGGCTTTTTCGTGACGGAGGTGCGGTTAAAGTATCACGCAGCCTGAAAGAACTTTCGCTAAAAGCTGCCCGTGAGAGCAGCCGTTTTACTGCCGAAAACGGACGGGAACCAACCATTACGGAACTTTCGGAAATTCTCCAAGCTGAAAAAGAAACGGTTGTTCAGGCATTGGAATCTGCACAAACACCTATGTCATTGACGGTTTCCGATGAAAACGGCGATACGCAGATTGATATTCCCACAGAAGCCCCTGACGAAAAATTGACGGAAATTATTTCCCTAAAAAATGAGGTTGAAAAGCTCCCCGAAAAAGACCGCCAAATTATTCTCATGCGTTTTTTTCAGAATAAAACACAAACGCAAACGGCTGTCGCCCTTTCCATGACACAGGTTCAAATATCACGCCGTGAAAAGAAAATTCTTGAATATTTGCGTTCCCGTTTAAAATAGAAAATTAGCACAAATAAATTCCGCTGACCAAACTTTTCATTCG
>JBJEQG010000086.1:3054-54829 GCA_051881635.1 Acutalibacteraceae bacterium | reverse complement strand
TTATCCGAGCAATCCAAAGAAACCGCTGAGGCACAGATTGAACGGCTCAAAGACCGTATTCATGAGCTTGAAATGGATTATACCGACAAGAATATTGCTTTGATTGAAATGACAGCGTCCCGAAATGCTTTGTACCGTTCCTTGCAGGAAACTCAAATGCGTTTGGCGGAAGTAAAAACTCAACACAGTAACGATATAGAATCGTATGAACAAGAGCTTGCACAGCGTTTGGAGGAAAAGCGTAAACTTCAAGAAGAATATGACGCTATGGTTATCAAAGCCAAACGCTATGATGAATTGCAGGATAGTGTTGTGCATATCAAAATGCAGGCGGAAATCAAAGCCCACAATGTTATTGATGAAGCACAGGAACATTCTATGGACGCCGTCAATCTGATTGATAATATTGCCCGTGAAATTGACCTTTTCCGTCAGGATATTGTCCGTCTGCGTCAGGATATAAAAATCGGCACATTAACTTTGGACGACCGTTTGGACTCTCTTTATCTTCGCCTTTGTCAAAATATGGATAAACTCATGAAAATCAAAAAGAATTTTTATTCCGAACACGCTTTACCATACGAGCCTCGTCCCGAAGATGAAAAATTGTTAGGAACTGCCCCTGTTATCAATTATCCTGATGAAATGCCACAAAATACCGAAACGGAAAAAAAGGAATAATTCCATTCTAATTGCTTTGACTTTTCCATAAAATAATTTGAGGTGATTTTATGGAGAAGTTAAAGCTGTATCTTTGTTATTCGGCAGGATTGTTGTGTACCTTTATGATTGGTGTTGCGATTTACAGTGCTTTTTTTGACATCGGCAATACGGCACAGCCTGTATCGGCACAGCCCCAAAAAACGATTGTCATTGATGCAGGGCATGGCGGAGAGGACGGCGGAGCAACCGCCAACGGTGTTTCAGAAAAAGATGTAAATTTGGATATTGCATTAAAATTGCGGGATTTGCTGACTCTTTCGGGATATAATGTTGTTATGATACGGGAAACCGATACATCAATTTATGATGCTTCCGCCCAAACAATCAGCGAAAAAAAGGTATCTGACCTGCATAATCGGCTCTCCATAATCAATTCAAGCGAAGACAATATTTTAATCAGTATCCACCAAAATAAATTTGAGCAAAGCCAATACAGCGGGGCTCAAATTTTTTATTCGGATAACAATACACAAAGTTCTGTTTTGGCAGAGAGTATTCGGAAGTCAATCACAGGTTTTCTCCAACCCGATAATAAGCGTGAACTGAAAGTCGGAGGCAGTAATATTTATATTTTGGATAAAGCGACCGTTCCGGCGGTGATTGTCGAGTGCGGATTTATTTCAAATCCAGATGAAGCAGAAAAACTTTCCGATAACCGCTACCGTACCCAAATGGCTTTTGCAATTTATTGCGGATTTTTGGAATATGCAAAAAATAATATTTAGATAGGAAGAACAGCTTATGGCAGGAAAACTGAAAAGTCTTTATGTATGCTCTCAATGTGCCTTTGAAACCGTAAAATGGTATGGAAAATGTCCGAATTGCGGTGAGTGGAACAGCCTTGTTGAGGAAGTGCGTGAAACATCAAAGCCAACGGTGGCACCGAACCGCACCGAATATCGTGTCATGACTTTATCAGGCGGAATAAATACCGCCGCAGAACAAATTTCCGAAATTAAAAGTGATGACAGGGAAATTCGTTATCATACAGGCATGGAGGAATTAGACCGTGTTTTGGGCGGCGGTATCGTCAAAGGTTCGTTGATTTTAATCGGCGGTGACCCGGGTATTGGTAAATCAACCATTCTTTTGCAAATTTGTGGTGTTCTTGGTAAGACGCTCAAAATTCTTTATGTATCGGGCGAGGAATCAAAACGGCAAATCAAACTTCGTGCTACCCGATTAAATGTCGATACCGCTGAAAGTCTGTTTGTCTTGGCGGAAACGAATGTTGAACGCATTTCCGAGGAAATAAAGCTGTCAAAGCCCGACCTGGTTATGATTGACTCCATTCAAACAATGAATTTCACCGAACTAAATTCCTCACCCGGCAGCGTGGCACAAATCCGGGAATGTACAAATATTCTCATGTCTACCGCAAAAATGCTTGATATACCGACAATCATTGTTGGTCATGTCACAAAAGAAGGTTCTTTGGCAGGTCCAAAGGTACTTGAACATATGGTTGATGCCGTTTTATATTTTGAAGGTGATAAGCAAACAGCATACCGTATTTTGCGGGCAGTTAAAAATCGTTATGGTTCTACCAATGAAATCGGTGTTTTCCAAATGGGGGATAAAGGCTTAATGGAGGTTGAAAACCCGTCCCTGATGTTGTTGTCAGGACGCCCGAAGAATGTTTCAGGTACTTGTGTTGCCTGTACAATGGAGGGAACACGCCCGATTTTGGCAGAGGTGCAGGGGTTGGCAACAACATCGGGTTTTGGTAATCCACGCCGTATGGCAACGGGCTTTGATTATAACCGACTGTATTTGCTTTTGGCGGTTTTGGAAAAGCGAGCCGGATATTTCTTTTCAAATTTAGATGCATATATCAATGTTGTAGGCGGTTTAAAGCTGGACGAGCCGGCGGCAGACCTTGCCGTTGCAATGGCACTTGTCAGCAGTTTGAAAGATATTCCGATGAAAGAGGACGCTATTGTTTTTGGTGAAATTGGCTTGGCAGGTGAAATCCGTTCCGTATCTCATGCCGATGCCCGTGTAGCGGAGGCGGCACGCTTGGGATTTCACCGTTGTGTGTTGCCCTATCATAATTTAGGCAGTATCACTTCTGCACCACAGGATATGGAGTTAGTCGGTGTTCGTACAATCAGACAGGCGTTTGAGGCTCTGACGGTTTAACCTTATGCACGCAACTGCATTGAGAACAGTTTGTAACAGCCGCCGCCGCATCAAGTGTGCAGTAGCCGTCCTGTTGATAGACACAATCCTCCGTACACGGAATTAAGGTCATTATACTCACCTCATTTTTGTTTATTTTTGACCGATAACTGTCATTATATACACTACAACGCTATATTTTTTACGGTTTGCCGTTTAAATTTTTTTATCGAACATTTATAAAAAACGCTCCCGTTATCACTTTTTACAGTGTATAACAGGAGCGTTTTGTTGGTATATTATGGAATGAAGAACTTAATCAAAAGTATTGCCCAAAGCATCTAAAACAGCATCAGCATGAGCTTGCGTCATCAAAAGGGAAACCTGACTTTCGCTTGTTGTAACAAGGCGAATATCCGTATTAACTTCCGCAACTGCCGCAAAGATTGTTGCCGCAACACCGGGACAACCTTCCATTTCCTTGTCGGAAATGGTAATTTTACAGTTACCGCTACTTACAATCGGCTTGATAGACATATTTTTCAGTTTTGAAACATAGCCGAGAACCTGGAACAAATCATCGTCAGAAACCGTAAAGGAAAGTGTAGTATGTGTACTTTGAGCGGGAGAAATCGAAATCATATCGACATCAATATTCATTTTGGCGATTTCCTCAAACACCGAATGAATAAAAGCGGCGTCAGCAGGAATGTTATGGAGCATAATCAAAGCCACACTGTCTTGCATTGTAATTTCGGGTTTCATAGTGATAAACCTCCTGTATAAAAATTATTTTTCAGCCAACAGGTCAGACATTTCGTACATACCCGCAGGCTTTTTGGCGAGGAATACAGCGGCATTAACCGCACCAACGGCAAAAACATTTTTAGATCTTGCACTGTGGCTGATTGTCAGAATTTCATCGTTGCCCGCAAAAATAACCTCATGTTCGCCGACAATCGTACCGCCACGAACAGAATGTAAACCAATTTCTTTTTGATCTCTTTTGCGGCGATAGGAATGGCGGTCATAGACATATTCAGCATCACTCTTAATTTCAGAAATTCCGTTGGCAATCATCAAAGCCGTACCGCTCGGAGCGTCCAACTTCAAATTATGGTGTTTTTCGATAATTTCAATATCAAATTCGTTTCCAAAAACTGCCGCTGCTTTTTTGGAAAGCTCAATCAAAAGGTTAATGCCAAGTGACATATTGCCCGAATAGAAAACGGCGATTTCTTTGGCGGCATTATGGATTTTCTCAACCTGTTCTTTGCTGTAACCGGTTGTGCAGATAACCGCAGGAATTTTATTTTTTACGGCATAATCCAACATGGAGTCTAAAACAACAGGGTTGGAGAAATCAATAATAACATCAATTTTTTCTTTAACTTCCGAGAAAGTGCGGTAAACAGGGTAATCCGCCTTTTCAGGAACGGTAATGTCCACACCTGCCGCTATTACGCAATCCTCTCTTGTTGCCGCCGCATTGGTAATGGCATGACCCATTTTACCGGCACAACCCGTCAAAAGAATTTGTATCATGAAAAAGTACACTCCTTTATATTGAAGTTCATTATATATTTTCAGACCGCAAACCACACTTGTGGAATTACGGTCTGAACCCAAAAAGATTATTCCTTAATCAAGCCGTATTTAACCATACAGCTTTTCAGCTTTGCAAGTCCTTCATCGGTCATATCTGCCAAAGGCAGTCTGCAAGAACCGCAGTTAAAGCCCATAAGGTTCATTGCGGCCTTAACGGGGATAGGATTGACATCAGAGAAAAGTGCATTCATGTATTCTATGTACTTTTTCTGTAAAGCCGCACCCTTTTGTATATCGCCCTGTAAAGTTGCCGCCGCAAGTTCATGACATTCTTTCGGACAGGTGTTGGCAAACACGGAGATAACACCCTTGCCGCCCAAAGCGATAATCGGGAAAGTTTGAGCGTCCTCACCACTGTAAACATCGAAATCATCACCGCAAAGAGCCATTGTGCGGATTAACTCGGAAATGTTGCCGTTGGCTTCCTTTGTTGCCCTGATGTTGGGGTGCTTGCACAAAACCGCATAAGTTTCAGGTTTAATGTTGCAGCCTGTTCGGGACGGTACATTATAAAGGATAATCGGAATATCAACTTTGTCAGCGATTGTGGTGTAGTGCTTAATCAAACCGTTTTGCGAGGTCTTGTTGTAATAAGGTGTTACGGATAAAAGAGCATCAGCTCCAAGCCTTTGAGCCTCAACAGATAATGCACAGGCAAAACTTGTATCGTTGCTGCCCGCACCGGCAATAACAGGAACTCTATGGTCAACTTTTTTAACGGTATATTCGATAACCTTGCAGTGTTCTTCATGACTCATTGTTGCAGACTCGCCTGTTGTACCGCAAGTGATAATAGCGTCTATGCCGTTATCAATCTGGAAGTCGATAATACGGCCGTATTCTTCAAAATTTATTGAACCGTCCGTATTCATCGGCGTAACAATCGCAACGCCTGCACCCGTAAAAATAGGATTGCTCACAATAGAAACCTCCTTTTAGAAATATGTTTATATCAAAGATTAGTCCATGTAGCCCTCAGCACAGAGCAATTCTGCCAACAGAACAGCACCGCCTGCCGCACCTCTCAATGTGTTGTGTGACATACAAACGAACTTGATTGTATATTGTGTATCTTCTCTAAGACGGCCAACGGAAACAGCCATACCGCCTTCAAGATTACGCTCGGACTTAATTTGCGGTCTGTCGTTCTCACGGAAATAATGGAGGAACTGTTTCGGTGCACTCGGAAGTTGTAATTCCTGAGGACGACCCTTGTAATTTTCCCACAAAGAGATAATTTCTTCCATTTCAACCTTTTTCTGATACTCTACAAAAACAGCGGCTGTATGACCGTCAGAAACAGGTACACGAATACATTGTGCCGTAATAGAGGGAGAAGTTGCCTTTTTAATTTCGCCGTTTTCGATGTGTCCCCAGATTTTGAGCGGTTCTTGTTCAGACTTTTCTTCCTCACCGCCGATGTAGGGGATAACATTGTCAATCATTTCAGGCCATCTCTCAAAAGTTTTGCCCGCACCGGAAATTGCCTGATATGTGCAAGCCAAAACCTTTGTTACACCCAACGGGAGCAACGGGTTGATAGCAGGAACATAGCTTTGCAGGGAGCAGTTAGATTTAACGGCAACAAAGCCTTTCTTTGTTCCCAAACGCTTTCTTTGTGACTCAATAATTTTGATGTGGTCATTGTTAATTTCCGGAATAACCATCGGAACATCAGGTGTAAAGCGGTTAGCACTGTTGTTTGAAACAACGGGACATTCAGCCTTTGCATAAGCCTCTTCCAAAGCTCTGATTTCATCTTTTTTCATGTCAACGGCACAGAAAACGAAATCTACTTTTTCCGCAACCTTTTCAACATCGGCAGCGTCCATGATAACCATATCTTTCATAGAGGCGGGAATGGGAGCGGTCATAGCCCATCTTTTTGAAACGGCTTCCTCATAAGTTTTTCCGGCAGAACGGGCACTTGCTGCCAAAGCCGTTACATGAAACCACGGGTGATTTTCGAGCAAGAGTGCAAATCTTTGACCAACCATACCGGTTGCACCGATAATACCTACATTGTATGTCTTGTTCATTTTAACAATCTCCTTTTGTTCAATATAAAGTAAATTTATAAGTTGCGGGGCAGAAAAAAAACCGATAAAAATTTATCGGTTCAAAGCAGCTTTCCAAATAATTCCATTATATATGGGCAGATATAAATGAAATTATATACGATAGTGCTCCACAGCTTTTTAAGGCCATGACAGTGGCATAGGTATTGTCCCATGTCCCCAAAGCCGTATGCTTTCGCACATACGCTTTTCGGCGGTCAATTCATTCGCAAAGTTCACAGGTCAGCGAAAGACCTCCCTTTGTTACACACAGAAACCGCACCTCTATCCCGAAAATATATTTACTTTTGTCTTTTTTACTATATCATTTCTCTTGTCTGTTGTCAACTCATTTTCAGAATTTCCAAAGATTTTTTGTTTCAGGACTGTTAAATATTGTATGCGGCGAATGGAAAGGTTATGAACCTCAGTTTTTATTGACAAAAAAAGCCTTTTAATTTTGTTCAATCCTCCAAAGTTTCAAAAATAATTTGTGCAATTTGCACGAGATTTGCCTGTTACCTGTTGACACTAAAAACAAAAAACTGATAAAATAAAAATGTCGCTCAAAAGGAGCAGCAAACAAAACCCTAAAAATTAAATGAAAAGAGATGATTGACAGAATGATAAAAAGTATGACAGGCTACGGACGGTTTGAAGATGTTGTGGACGGTAGAACCGTAATGGTCGAAATCAAGTCGGTCAACCACCGTTTTTTTGAATTTTCATGCCGCACACCACGCAGTTACGGATTTTTGGAGGAAAAACTCAAAACCTTGCTTTCCAAAACCATAACACGAGGAAAGGTTGATGTTTTCGTTACAGTAGATAGCGGTCAGGCAACCGCCTCTCAGGTTGAAATCAACCATGCATTAGCATCAGCTTATGTCAGTGCTTTGCGTGAGATGTGCAAAACTTATAATTTAAAAGACGATATTTCAGCAACAGCCGTATCACGCTATGACGGTGTATTGACTGTGCATAAAGAGCCGGAAAACGAAGAAGAAATTTGGGCGGCTGTCCGTATCGGAGCAGAAAAAGCCCTTGCTGATTTCATGTCAATGCGAACGGCTGAGGGCGAAAAGCTCCGCCAAGATGTTTCCACCCGTATGCATACAATTTTATCCCTTGTCGAAAAGATAGAAGAGCGTTCACCATGCCTTGTTGAGGAATACAAAAACCGTATGTACACACGGCTTTCCGAGATTTTAAAGGATAAGAGCATTGACGAACAGCGTATTTTAACTGAGGCAGCGATTTTTGCGGATAAGATTGCAGTAGACGAGGAAACGGTACGCCTCCGCAGTCACTTTGCCCAAATGGAACAAATGCTTGACAGTTCTGACCCTGTCGGCAGAAAAATGGATTTTATTCTTCAAGAGATGAACCGTGAAGCAAACACAATCGGTTCAAAAATTTGCGATGCCACATTGGCTCATGTTGTTGTGGAAATCAAAGCCGAGCTTGAAAAAATCCGTGAGCAAATTCAAAACATAGAATAAGGGGAGAATAAATTTGAAACTTATTCATATCGGTTACGGCAATATGGTTGCCGCTGAAAAAGTTATTGCCATTGTCAGCCCCGATGCCGCTCCAATCAAGCGTATTGTGCAGGACGCAAAAGAAAAGGGCATATTGATTGATGCCACTTGCGGACGGCGGACAAAAGCGGTCATTGTCACCGACAGCGACCATATTGTTCTTTCAGCTATCCAGCCGGAAACAATCGCCAATAGGTTCAATGAAAAAGACAAAGACGAAAAAAGCGGAGAGGAGTTATTGCCCAATGAATAATAAAGGACTTTTAATTGTTGTTTCAGGTCCTTCGGGTGTAGGAAAAGGTACAGTTGTCAGGGAATTGATTAAAGATGAAAACTTTGCATTATCAGTTTCCGCAACAACACGCCAGCCCCGAAATGGAGAACAGGACGGCGTATCGTATCATTTTCTGAGCAAAGAACAGTTTGAGGATTTGATTTCCAAAGATGCTCTTTTGGAATATGCCTGCTATTGCGGAAATTACTATGGAACACCGAAAGCCAAAGTCCTTGAACAGCTTAACGCCGGTAAAAATGTCATTTTGGAAATTGAAGTGCAGGGTTATGAGAATGTAAAGAAGAAATTTCCCGAATGTGTCGGTATTTTCGTTATGCCGCCGTCCTTTGAAACTTTAAAAAATCGTTTAGAGGGCAGAGGTACGGAAACCGAAGATGTTATTGACCGGCGGATAAGCCGGGCATTTGAAGAAGTATCGGCAGCGTGTCATTATGACTATATTGTAGTTAATGACAATTTGTACGAATGTGTCAGCGATTTAAAATCGGTTGTTCGTGCCGAGCAGATGCGTTCTTCCCGTTATACAGTTTAAATTTCAGAAATATTATGAAGAGGTGTGTCAATCATGTTTGAAAACTATCCTTACAGTCACTATACAGAGTCCGATGTCAAAGCAATGCTTGAAGGCCGCCAAAGCCGTTATGCCTTAGCAATCGCAGTAGCCAAAAGAGCAAGAGAAATTTCCGATAATCTTGAAGCACAAGCCCAAAAAGAAAAATCTGTCGTTTATGAAAAGCCTGTCCTTTTGGCAGCCGAAGAATTCAAGCAAAATAAATTTAAAATTTTAGAACCCGATACCGATGACTGATTTATTGGTTGCCGAGGTTGCCGTTGAAAATACAGCCTATCATTTTGATAAGCTGTATAGCTACCTTGTACCGTATTCCATGAAACCCCAACTCCAAGCAGGTTGCCGTGTTATGGTCAATTTTTCAAATTCAATGCGACAAGGCGTTGTATTCCGTCTTTATGAAGCAGAAACGGCGGATAATCTAAAATCAATCCAAAAGGTCATTGATAAAACGCCCGTATTTTCGGACGAATTATTAAAAATGGCACTTTTCATGAAAGACCATTATTTTTGCACACTGTATGAAGCGTGTAATGCCATGTTGCCTCCGGGACTTTCCGTAAAGATTAACTATCAACTGTCCGTAACCGAACAGGCTGCTGTTAAAGAGGATACTTTGCCACCTTTGGAGAAAAGCATTATTGATTATGTGCTTTCATGCAAAAAGCCTGTTAATTCCGACCAGCTTTGCAAAACATTTCATTTGGAGGACGATACCTTTTTGCGGAAAATGGTTAAAAAAGGGTTGCTTGATAAATCCGATACCATACAAAAACGCCATAATGAGCCGACCGTTAAAATGGTACAGTTGACCGAACTCTATGATGATAATGTTAAACTTACCCCAAAACAATCAGAGGTTGTCAGTATTTTGACAATGAGCGGAGCGGTTTCCCAAAAAGAAATTTGCTATTTTACAGGTGTAACGACTGCCGTTACAGACACTTTGGTTAAACGGGGGATTTGCCGTTATTATGAGGAAGAACAAACCGAGAAAAAAACGACCGAACCGCCCCAACCCGCCCCAGGAGAGATTGTTTTAACAGAGGAACAGAATAAAGCCTATAAATCATTGTTGGATAAATACAGACAACCTGAGCCGTTTGTATCTTTGCTTTACGGTGTAACGGGCAGTGGTAAAACCTCCGTTTTTATGAAATTGATTGACCAAGCGACCGCCGACGGTAAAGGCGTTATCTGCATGGTACCCGAAATTTCTCTGACGCCCCAACTTATATCCTCTTTCCAAAACCGTTACGGCAATAAAATCGCTGTTTTTCACAGCGGTTTGTCATTAGTCAAACGATTAGAGGAATGGAAGCGTGTTAAGAACGGAGAAGCAACGATTGCCGTTGGTACACGCTCCGCAATTTTTGCACCACTTGAAAAAGTCGGTTTGATTGTCATGGACGAAGAACAGGAATATACCTATAAATCATCTTCAAACCCACGCTTTCATGCTCGTGATTTGGCAAAATTCCGCTGTAATGCAAATCAATGTTTGTTGCTCTTGTCCTCAGCAACACCCTCTGTTGAAAGTTTTTATTTTGCCCAAAACGGACGCTATGGTTTGGAAACAATCCGTACCCGTTACGGAAAGGCAAAATTGCCCCATGTCATTACAGTTGATATGAATGTTGAAATGGCACAGGGGAATAATTCGGGGTACAGTACGGTTCTTACTGAGGAATTACGCACAAACCTGAATATGGGAGAGCAGTCAATTTTGCTTTTAAACCGCCGTGGGCATAATACTTTTATTGCCTGCCGCAGTTGTAATGAAGTTATTTCCTGCCCACATTGTTCCATATCTTTGACTTACCATTCCGCCAACGGGCGATTGATGTGCCATTATTGCGGTTATTCCGTTCCCGTTCCGAATGAATGTCCCTCCTGTCACAGTACAAAGCTGAGATATGCTGGGCTTGGAACACAAAAGGCGGAAAAGGAGCTTTCCACACTATTTCCTGATGCCCGTATCTTGCGTTTGGATACGGATGCAGTTATGCGGCGTTTTTCGTATGAACAGAAGCTGTCGGATTTTCGTGACGGCAAATATGATATTATGTTAGGAACGCAGATGGTTGCCAAAGGTTTGGACTTTCCGAATGTAACATTGGTTGGTGTTTTGTCTGCCGACAATATGCTCCATTCAGACGATTTCCGCAGTTATGAGCGTACATTTTCACTTTTAACCCAAGTTGTCGGACGCTCGGGGCGTGGTGACAGAGCCGGACGGGCGTTAATTCAAACCTATGACCCAAACAATCCGATTATGTTTCTTGCTGCCCAACAGGATTATGACAGTTTTTTCAATAGTGAAATCCTGCTCCGAAAGACAATGCTTTATCCGCCTTATACTGATATATGCGTTTTGGCATTTATGGGTAAGGAACAAATTCAAACGGCAAAGACTGCCGAACAGTTTGTGCATGATTTTTCGGCAATGGCACAAAAAGATTATGCGGACTTGCCCTTGCGGGTTTTAGGACCTGCACCCGCCGCCATATCACGATTAAATAATAAATATCGTTATCGTATTATAATAAAGTTCCGAAATTGTAAAGCCTTTCGGAATTTAATGTCCGTTCTGCTGACCGATTTCGGAAAACGGCGTGACCATGCCGAAGTATCGGTTTACGCCGATATTAACCCCGATACGATACTTTAAACATTGATATAAGAACCAATAAATTCATCACTCATTTGTGGCTTTTTAAGGGCAAAGCCCTTAATTTAAAAAGAAAGGAATGATATATATGGCATTGAGAAATATTGTTAAAGAGGGTGACCCGATTTTGTCAAAGGTTTGCCGTCCGGTTGAGAAGTTTGACGATAAACTCCATACCCTTTTGGACGATATGTATGAAACCATGATAGAAAACGGCGGTGTTGGTATTGCAGGACCGCAGGTAGGAATGCTCCGCCGTGTTTTTGTTGTTGATATTGGTGAAGGCAAGATTGAGTTTGTAAATCCCGAAATCCTCAAAACACGAGGAAAACAGGAGGGCAGTGAAGGTTGCCTGTCCTGTCCGGGCGAGTACGGTATTGTTGTTCGTCCAATGTTTGTTACGGTTCAGGCACAAGACCGCAACGGTGAAACATTCACATTAGATGCCGAAGGTTTTTTGGCAAGAGCTATTTGCCATGAAAATGACCATTTAAACGGTATTCTTTTCAAAAAGCACGCTGCCCGTATGTTAAGCCCCGAAGAATTGAAAGATTAAAAAAAGCCCGAATAGGAGGCTGAAAATTTATGCGTATAGTATTTATGGGAACGCCCAACTTTGCTGTTCCGTGCTTACAGGCATTGATTGATGACAATAACGATGTTTGTGCTGTTTTTACACAGCCTGATAAGCCGAAGGGCAGAAAATGTGTTTTAACACCGCCACCCGTCAAAGAATTGGCACTCAAATATAATCTGCCTGTTTATCAGCCAACAACACTCAAAGACAATTCGGCTCTCAAAGTCCTTCAAGACCTTAATCCCGAATTGATTTTGGTTGTGGCTTACGGCAAAATTCTGCCCAAAGAAATCATTGAATTGCCGAAATATGGCTGTATCAATATTCATGCCTCTCTTTTGCCCAAATATCGTGGAGCGTCCCCAATACAGCAAGCCATTCTGCATGGTGAAAAAACGACAGGTGTTACAGCAATGTATATGGACATCGGTTTGGATACAGGGGATATGCTTCTTAAAACGGAAGTTGATATTGATGAAAACGAAACCGCTGACGAATTGCACGACCGCTTGTCTGTTGCAGGAGCGAAACTCATTGTTGAGGTGGTTCATGCTGCCGCTGAGGGGACACTTGTGCGTACACCGCAGAATGATGCCTTATCAACTTATGCCCCTTTGCTTACAAGAGAAATGTCGGCGATTGATTTTTCAAAATCCGCTGAGGAAATTCACAATCAAGTGCGTGGATTAAATTCGTGGCCTTCGGCGGTCACTACCTTAGAGGGCAAAAAATTAAAAATTCAACGCACACGCCTTGCCAAAGGAGAGGGACAGCCCGGAACAATTCTTTCTCTTAATCCTTTTATTGTGGCTTGCGGCAGTGGTGCGATTGAAATTATGGAATTACAGCCTGAGGGCAAAAAGAAAATGACCGCCCAAGATTATCTTAACGGTCATAAACCAGATATTCATACAATTTTAGGACAATAAATTTGGAGAATAAAAATATGAGTCAAACGGCAAGAGATGTTGCTTTGACGGCTCTGCTCCGCATGGAGAATGATGCCGCCTATTCCAATATCGTATTGGATACAGTACTGAAACAAACTTCACTTTCTCCGAGAGATTCGGCTTTGGCAGCACACATTTTTTACGGCGTGTTGGAGAGAAAAATAACTTTGGATTATACCGTTTCCAAACTTTCACGCACACCGTTGAAAAAAATCCATACAACGGTTTTAACAATTATTCGCATGGGGCTTTACCAACTGTATTTTATGGATAAAATTCCCGTTTCTGCCGCCGTCAACGAGTCTGTCAATTTGTGCAAAAGAAACAACCAATATAAGGCGTCAGGTTTTGTCAACGGCATTTTGCGTACAGCCGTACGAAATGGCAAACTTTCCATGCCCGAAGAAAAAGATGAAGAAAACTATTTGTCTGTGCGTTATTCCTGTCCCATACCGATTGTTCACCTGTGGATTCAATCTTACGGCAAAGATATAACCTTAAAAATACTGGATGCCTTATCGGGCAGACCGCCGGTTTTTGCCCGTGTCAATACACTCAAAACGACAAAAGAAGAATTAAAGGACAAATTACTTCAAGACGGTGTCCGTGCGGAAGATACATCGGAATCACAAACACTTCTGTTGTCGGATACAGGTTCGGTTGAACATTTAAAAGCCTATCAGGACGGTTTGTTTCATATACAGGATTTGGCGTCCCAGCTTTGCTGTTCGGTGCTTGATGTGCAGGCGGGGCAAACGGTTCTTGATGTTTGTGCAGCTCCCGGTGGAAAGAGCTTTACATTGGCACAGATGATGAACAATCAGGGACGGATTGTTTCAGGCGATTTGTACGAGGCTCGTTTGAATTTAATCCAGGACGGTGCCAAGCGTCTTGGTATTGATATTATTGAAACGCAGTGCGGTGATGCAATAAAAGGGCATTATCCAATGGCAGACCGCATTTTGTGCGATGTTCCCTGTTCGGGGTTGGGCGTTATTCGCCGTAAACCCGAACTGAGATATAAAGAAGATTTAGGCTTGAAATCATTACCGCCCCTGCAATATGAAATTCTTTCAAATTGCAGTCGGTATTTAAAGCCAAACGGTATCTTGGTCTATTCAACCTGTACTCTTAATCCCAAAGAAAACCAACAGAATGTCCGTAAATTTTTGGAACAGCATACCGACTTTGAACCCTATCCGTTTCACTTGCCCCAAAAGCAAGATGATTTTCGGGAGCGGGAAAACGAATGTACATTATTTCCGTATAACGGTACAGACGGTTTCTTTATCAGTGCATTCAGAAAAAGAGGGATAAAATCATGACAGAAGATATTAAATCCATGAGCGAAGATGAACTGAAAGCCGCATTTGCCGCATTGAATCAACCGTCCTATCGTGCCGCACAGGTTTATCAATGGCTGCAAAAGGGTGTGCGGAGCTTTGATGAAATGACCAATATTTCTAAACAATTACGCACAATCCTTTCGGAAAAGTACCATATCTGTTCCGTATCTATTGCAAAAAAGTGGATTTCGGATTATGATGATACAAAGAAATATTTATTTTCTTTGCATGACGGCGAAACGATAGAATCCGTGCTTATGCATTATCATCACGGTTACACAAGCTGTATTTCCACACAGGTTGGCTGTAAAATGGGCTGTACCTTTTGTGCAACGGGTATGGGCGGTTTTGTTCGCAACCTGACGCCTTCGGAAATGCTTTCTCAGCTTCAAGCCGAACAGGAGGACAACAATATCCGTATTTCCAATGTTGTGCTTATGGGTATGGGAGAACCGCTCGATAATTTTGATAATGTTATGCGTTTTTTAGAGCTTGTCAGTTCCGAACATGGAATGAATATCGGTATGCGTCATATTTCTCTTTCAACTTGCGGTATTGTGCCGAAAATTTACGAACTTGCGGATAAGCACTTGCAGCTTACGCTTTCTGTTTCACTTCATGCCCCGAATGATACAATACGCAGCCGTACAATGCCGATTAACAGGCGTTACGGCGTGGAGGAACTTTTAAAAGCTTGTCGCTATTATGCCTCCGTAACCAATCGGCGTATTTCTTTTGAGTATGCCATGATTGACGGTGTAAATGATACAGATGCCTGTGCCAACGAACTTGGCACAAAATTACAGGGTATGCTTGCTCATGTTAACCTTATTCCCGTCAACACCGTACAAGGTACGGGTTATAAAAAAAGCGGACGGGAGCGGCAGGAAAAATTCGTAAAAATCTTAGGACGCTACGGCATTACCGCCACAGTCCGCCGTACATTGGGCAGTGACATCAATGCCTCGTGCGGTCAGCTTAGACGAGCCGAACAACAAAGGGAGGAAAAGAGATGAAGGTATTTTCAAAAAGTGACATTGGCCGTATCAGAAAAAGCAATCAGGATTGTTGCCGTACAGGTATTTTCTCCAACGGTGATGCATGGGCGGTTGTCTGTGACGGTGTCGGCGGTGCAAATGCAGGTGATGTTGCAAGTGCTACGGCTTGCGAACAAATTTCCGATGTATTGCAGGCGGATTTTTCCGACAATATGACAGATGATGCAATCAAGTCACTGTTGATTTCCGCCGTTAATAAAGCAAATGCTGTTGTTTATCAAAAGGCACAGACTAATTCAGAACTCAACGGTATGGGTACAACGGTTGTAGCGGCGATTGTATCGCAAAATAAACTCCATGTTGTTCATGCGGGTGACAGTCGGGCTTATTTGCTTGATGTTGACATCATAACGCAAATAACCAAAGACCATACACTTGTTCAGCAGTTGTTGGACGCCGGAAGTATAACGCCGTATGATGCGGAAATCCACCCGCAAAAAAATTATATCACCCGTGCTTTGGGTGTGGGCAACACAATTCTTTTGGATTATACAAGCTGTCCTTTTGCCGAAACATCAAATGCCTTGATTTGTACGGACGGTTTAACTAAATTCTTGTCTGATAAAGCTATTCTCGCCATCTCTCAAAAGTATAAAGACGATGTATTTGTTGAAAATCTTATTCAACAGGCAAATGAAAAAGGCGGTTCCGATAATATTACCGTAGCCTTGATTTGCCATTGATATAAATTGATATAGATTGAAAGGAGTAGGTTTATATGGATAAATATGCCGGTAAAAGATTAGACGGAAGATATGAAATTCAGGAACTTGTCGGTATCGGCGGCATGGCAATGGTTTATCGTGCATACGATACTTTGGACTCCAAAACGGTAGCAATCAAAATTCTTAAAGATGAGTTTTTGGGAAATGAAGATTTTATCCGCCGTTTTAAAAACGAATCTAAGGCGATTGCCGTTTTGTCACACAAGAACATTGTAAAGGTAAATGATGTCAGCTTTGGCGACCGTATTCAATATATCGTTATGGAATATATTGAGGGCATTACGCTGAAAGAATATATCAGCAGCCAAAAGGAAATCCAGTGGAAAGATGCTCTGCATTTTACCACACAGATTTTGGAGGCTTTACAGCATGCCCATGAAAGAGGTATTGTCCATCGGGACATCAAACCCCAAAATATTATTTTGCAGCAAAACGGTACAATTAAGGTTACGGATTTCGGAATTGCCTGTTTTTCCAATGCAGAAACCCGTATGATGTCAGATAAAACAGCTATTGGCTCTGTCCATTATATTGCCCCTGAACAGGCAAGAGGTGAACCCACAGACGGAAAATCCGACCTTTATTCTGTCGGAGTTATGCTTTACGAAATGTTGACTGGACGGTTGCCTTTTGAGGCGGAAAGTGCCGTATCCGTTGCAATCATGCAGCTTCAATCCGAGCCGACACCGCCCCGCAGTATCAATCCTTCAATTCCCGTTGGATTGGAGGAAATCACACTCAAAGCCATGCGGAAAGATCCTTCCGAACGCTATGCCTCAGCTGCGGAAATGCTTTCAGCAATCGAGATATTCCGCCATAATCCGGCAATGACCTTTGATTACCGCTATTTCAGCGATGAAACACCTACCAAGTATGTTGATACCATTAACAATCTGAAAAGTGCAACACCTGAGCCGATTTATGACGATAACTATAATAACATAGATATTGATGACAATATTGCAACCTCACGCTCCCGCACAACGATTAAATGGGTAACTGTCGGTGTTGCCTTTGCCGTTATCATATCAATCGTTGTCTTTATTGCCATGGCGGTTATTCAGGGTATGAGTTCCGAAGGTTCTCAGGATATTGCCATTCCGGATTTTGTCGGTCAAATGTATGAAGATGTCATCAGCAACGAAAACTATAAATTTAAGTTTGAAACGATTGCCAAATATGATGATGCCAGCCCGTTAGGGATTATTTTGGATCAGGACCCGAAAGCTGGAGCAGACTCCAAACACATTAAGGAAACCACAACCATTACATTGACGATAAACAGTAAGAGTACGGAATTTGATGTGCCAAAGGTAAAGAACTATACCGAAGAAGAAGCGATTGCAAAACTTACATCAATTTATTTCCAATATGATGTCACAAAGGTTTACAGCGATACCGTTGAGGAGGGTTATGTTATAAACTGTACCCCCCAGGAGGGTTCCAAACAGCCTGTCGGCACAAAAATCACATTGATTGTCAGTGCAGGACCAACGCCTGAGGTTGTGGAAGTGCCGAATGTTGTCGGCGAAACCTACGAGCGTGCGGATCAGATTTTGAAAGCAAAGGGATTTACGACACAGAAAAATATGGTGGCAAGCAAAAATGCCGCAAACACTGTTGTCAGCACCGATCCGCTTTACAGCAATAAATTGACAAAAGGCACATTGATTACAATCAATGTCAGTGACGGTTCTTTGGCAACCCGTGAGTTAAAGCAGATTGTTCATCTGCCGGATAATGAAAAAGCAGACCTTGAAATCAAAATTTATGTTGACGGCGATTTGACTTCCCAAAAAACACAAAGTCCGTTTATCAAGTCTGAATATGAAATTGTCCTGTCTGCATTAAAGGGTACAAAAGAGGTTACAATGACTTTGGACGGCGAACCTTATGCAAAGTACAAATTTGACTTTGATAAAAATACGGTTGAGAATACCTATTTCAATGAAAAGTATGTTCCGAAAAATCCGATAGAAGAATCTTCCGAAGAACCGTCATTAGAACCATCGGAACCAACCGAATCCTCTAACCCTGATGAATCGACAGAACCAGAGGACCCTTCTAACCCCGATGAACCCATAGAACCATCTAATCCAGATGAATCGACAGAACCCGAGGAAAGCCAAAACAGCGGAAATTTCCTTGATTTCCTGTTCGGTTAATAAAAGTGTAGGTATATATGCAGAATAACAATCATTCCTATGAAGGTATGATTATCAAAGCAGTTGGCGGTTTCTATTATGTGGAAACCGCCGAAGGCTTATTGGAATGTAAAGCACGAGGTATCTTTCGCAAGAAAGGAATATCGCCCTCTGTCGGCGATAGAGTAACGCTTTCTGTTCCAGAAAACGGTTATCCCTTCATAGAAGAAATTAAAGAGCGAAAAAATATATTAGTGCGTCCGCCGATAGCCAATTTGGATTTGCTGTTTATTGTCACTTCCGTAACAGACCCATCTCCAAATTTGTTTGTTATTGATAAAATGACAGCAGTTGCCGTAAAGAAGAATATAGAGCCGATTATTGTTGTTACGAAATCCGATTTGGGCGATTATCGTCCGTTAGAGGAAATTTATCGTACAGCAGGATTTAAGGTTATTCCGTATTCTATCTATGAAAGCAAAAATACAACCGCCATTCACAACTTGCTCAAAGGGCATTTGTCGGCATTTATCGGTAATACGGGCGTTGGCAAATCTTCACTTCTTAATACGATTTTGCCCGAATTAAATATTAAAACAGGGGAGATTAGTCAAAAATTGGGGCGTGGGCGTCATACCACCCGCCATAGCGAGCTGTTTCATGTAGACGGCGGTTATGTTGCCGATACACCGGGATTTTCAACAGTTGATGTTGAACGCTATGAGTTAATCCGAAGTGTGGAATTAGCTGATTGTTTCCCTGAATTTGAAGACTATCTCAATCAATGCCGTTTTACTTCATGTACTCATGTCTGTGAACAGGGTTGTGCCGTTTTGTCGGCAGTGCAGGAGGGAAAGATTATGCCCTCACGCCATAACAGTTATAAGTCAATGTATGAAGAGGCAAAAGCCATTAAAGATTGGCAGATAAAAACCTGATTTCAAAACATTCCGCTTGAAAAGATATATTCAGGCGGAATGTTTTTGTTTTATAGGGCTTAAAAATTTTGGAAAATAAAAAGCCCAAAAGGACTTTACACAAAGAAACAAATATAGTATAATAATAAAAATTGAAGGGGTACATTTTATGGATTGAGCGTTCATGGAATGTGCCCTTTAATACGGTCTAATCCCTTTGCTTTTATGACACAATATATTAAATGCTCATAAAAGCCATTTCAGAGAAAGACGAGGTGACTTTTTCTATGGGTTATACAGTCAAAGAGGTTCTTCAATTTATCGAAGAAAATGATGTAAAATTCATTAAGCTGGTCTTTTTTGACACTTTCGGTATTAAGAAGAATATATCAATCGTATCCGATGAAATACAAAGTGCATTTGAACACGGTGTCTATCTCAACGGATTTCCGATTGAAGGCTTTGGTCAAAACAGCAATCTTCTGCTGTTTCCGGACCCGAATACATTAAAAGTTTTGCCGTGGCGGCCACAGCAGGGGAGAGTTGTTCGCTTTATATGCGATATTAAAACAATGGACGGAAAGCCTTTCGAGGGTGATGTTCGAGGTGTTTTGAAAGATGCCATTTACAAAGCGGCAAATATGGGCTATAAAAGCTATGTCGGTTTGTCGTGCCAATTCTATCTTTTTAAGGCGGACGATGACGGTCGTGCAACCCATATACCGTATGATACGGCAGGTTATTTAGATGTTGCCCCATTGGATAAAGGCGAGAATGTTCGCCGTCAGATTTGCCTGATGTTGGAACAAATGGAAATGCAGCCCCGTTCCTCACATCATGAGGGTGGTCCCGGACAAAACCAAATTGACTGTAAATATGCGGACGCTTTAACCGCTGCTGATAATTTTGTTTTGTTCAAAACCGTTGTCAAAACCGTTGCGGCTCATTGTGGTTTGTTTGCTTCATTTATGCCCAAACCGTTGGCAGACCAATGCGGCAATAACATGAAAATCAATATTTCCCTGATTAAAAACAACTTCAATGTTTTCCGTAATGAAGACAATGAAACGAGCAAAGACGCAAAAGCGTTTATCGCCGGTGTGTTGGAGCATTTGCCCGAAATGATGCCGTTTTTCAATTCCATGCCAAACTCTTATGCCCGTTTTGCAGACGGTGTTATTTCCAAAAGGCTTTCATGGGCAAATGATGCCCCATATCAGCTTGTTTCACTTAATGTTGCCGACACCCATAGGGCTCGTGTGCAATTAAATTCGCCTGACCCGTCCTGTAATCCCTATTTGGCTTTTGCCTTGATGATTTATGCAGGTTTGGACGGTATTCAAAGAGAATTAACACTTAAAGACAGTAATGAGGAAGTTCCAATTTCACTTGCGGTGGCGGTTGAAAAGTCAAAAAACAGTGCATTTCTCAAATCCGTATTGCCGCCGCTGATTTATCAAAGCTATATTGACGGTAAGGGAGATTTAATTCATCGCTTTGACCAAAGTGCTGAACTTCGCCATAAAATTGAGGAACACTATTTTGAACTCCTGTAAAACCCTGTTTTGAAAATACAGATTTTGGAGTGTAAGCTGAATTAAAAATTATACTTGATAATGATGTAAAAATTTTGTAGAATATAAGGAAGGGTGGTTTGGTTTTGGAAACTGTTTTGATAGTAACAGCATCACAGCAGAGCCAAACTTCATTGCTTCAACTTTTAAAAGACTTTGAAAAAACAACAGTTGATTTTGCGTCAAACGGAGCGGAGGCAAGGCGAATGTTCTCGGAGCGTGACTATGACCTTGTTATTGTCAATGCACCGTTGCCCGATGAATTTGGAGATATGTTGGCAAGTGATATTTCAGAGGATACTTCATCGGGTGTTCTTTTGCTGGTTCGTAACGAAGTTGAGTATGAAACCGAGAATAAGCTGTCCAATACGGCTGTTTTCGTTTTGGGCAAGCCTTTGAGCCGACCGTTGTTTTTTAAAGCCGTGCGATTGTTGGAGGCAACAAAAATTCGCATGAGCGGTATCAAAAAGGAAAATATCAAACTGCAAAAAAAGATAGAGGATATTCGTATCATTAACCGAGCAAAATATATTTTGATTGAATATCTTTCCATGACCGAACCGCAGGCACACCGCTACCTTGAACGACAGGCGATGGATTTACGCCTGACTAAAATAGAGGTTGCAAAGCGTATTCTCAGCACCTATGAACACTGACATTTTTTTGTCAGGCGTTATATAGAGAAACATCTTATGAAAGGACAGGTCAAACACATGGATCGCAAAGCGTATTTGACTTTACAAAACGGCGAAGTTTATGAGGGCTACGCCTTTGGAGCAGAAAAAGAAGTGACGGGAGAATTGGTTTTCACAACAGCGATGACCGGTTATCTTGAAACATTGACCGACCCCAGTTATTACGGACAAATTGTCTGCCAAACATTTCCCCTGATTGGCAACTATGGTGTTATTTCTCCTGATTTTGAAAGTAAAAAGCCTGCATTAAAGGCATATATTGTAAAAGAATGGTGTCAACACCCCTCCAATTTCCGTTGCGAGGGAGAGATTGACACTTTTTTAAAGAATGCCGATATTCCGGGACTTTACGGCATTGATACACGCCGCTTGACAAAGACTGTCCGTGATTACGGCGTTATGAACGCTAAAATCACTTATGAAAAACCCGAGTTCACAAGAGTGGCTTATGAAATCAAGTCCTATAAGGTTGAAAAAGCGGTTGCTTCTGTCACACTTTCCGAACCTGAAGTTTTCGAGCCTCAGGATTATAAATATACCGTTGTTCTTTGGGATTTGGGTGCAAAATATAATATCCGCCGTGAACTCGTCAAAAGGGGCTGTAAGGTTATTGTTATGCCGGCAACAGCATCAGCGGAACAAATCCTTTCCTATAATCCTGACGGTTTAATGCTTTCCAACGGTCCGGGTGACCCGACAGAAAATGCCGATGTTATTGAACAGCTCCGTATCCTTTGTGCAAAGAAAATTCCGATTTTTGGCATTTGTCTTGGACATCAGATTTTGGCACTGTCACAGGGTGCAAAAACAGAAAAAATGAAGTACGGTCATAGAGGTGCGAACCAGCCTGCCCGTGATATGAAAACAGGGCGTGTTTATATTACAAGCCAGAATCATGGCTATGCCGTTATGAGCAATACTTTGCCGTCTAACGCTTATGAGAGTTTCAGAAATGTCAATGACGGAACCTGTGAAGGTGTTACCTACACAGATATGCCCGCCTTTTCGGTGCAATTTCACCCAGAGGCTTGCGGCGGTCCGTTGGACACAGCTTTTCTTTTCGATAGATTTATAGATATGATGAAAGGGGACAAATAAATGCCGAAGGATTTAAGTATCAAGAGAGTTTTGGTCATCGGTTCAGGTCCTATCGTAATCGGTCAGGCGGCTGAATTTGACTATGCCGGCACACAGGCTTGCCGTGCTTTGAAAGAGGAGGGTTTGGAGGTTATTCTTGTAAACTCTAACCCTGCAACAATTATGACGGACAAGGCAATGGCGGATAAAGTTTATATCGAGCCGTTGACTTTGGAAACAATCAAGAGAATTATCAAAAAAGAGAAACCCGATAGTCTGCTTTCAACTTTGGGCGGACAGACAGGCTTAACACTCTCAATGCAGCTTGCAAAAGAGGGTTTCCTTGCCGAAAACAATGTAAAGCTCTTGGGAGCAAATCCCGAAACCATTGATAAAGCGGAAGACCGCCAGATGTTCAAAGACACAATGGAGTCTATCGGTCAGCCCGTAATTCCGTCTTTGGTTGTAAACGATGTTGAGTCTGCCGTAAAGTTTGCGGACGAAATCGGTTATCCAGTAATTATCCGTCCTGCCTTTACTTTGGGCGGTACAGGCGGCGGTATCGTTAATAATGAAGATGAACTCAGAGAGATTACCGCTAACGGCTTGGAGCTTTCTCCGATTACACAGGTTTTGGTTGAGAAGTGTATTGCAGGCTGGAAGGAAATCGAGTTCGAGGTTATGCGTGACAAGAACGGTAATGTTATTACCGTCTGCTCCATGGAAAACTTCGACCCTGTAGGCGTACACACTGGCGATAGTATCGTTATTGCTCCTGCCGTAACTTTGGCGGATAAAGAATATCAAATGCTGCGTTCTGCCGCATTGAACATCATTTCCGCATTGGGAGTTGAGGGCGGTTGTAACTGTCAGTTTGCCCTTGAACCCGAAAGTTTCCGCTATGCCGTTATTGAGGTTAATCCCCGTGTATCCCGTTCTTCGGCTTTGGCGTCTAAGGCAACAGGTTATCCGATTGCAAAGGTTGCCGCAAAGTTGGCAATCGGATATACACTTGATGAAATCAAAAATGCGGTTACAGGTACAACTTATGCCTGCTTTGAGCCGGCGTTGGACTATGTTGTTGTTAAATTCCCTAAATGGCCGTTTGATAAATTTGTTTATGCAAAGCGTACACTCGGCACACAGATGAAAGCAACAGGCGAGGTTATGGCGATTGCACCAACATTTGAACAGGCGATTATGAAAGCTGTTCGTGGTGCGGAAATTCATCATGATACCATGAACAGCCCGAAGTTTGAGGAGATGAGTACGGAGGAAATCCGTGAGCGTCTGCATACTTGTGACGATGAGCGTTCATTCTGTGTTTATGAAGCGTTAAAGAGAGGCATTACGGTTGATGAAATTCATGCCATTACCATGATTGACGAATGGTTCCTGAATAAGCTGTGCAATCTGATTGACTGTGAGCGTGAACTCAAAAAAGGTGTGCTGACAGAGGAACTCTATGTCAGAGCGAAAAATCTCGGTTATTTGGATAAGACCATTAAGGAAATGAGCGGCTGTGAGATTAAAAATCCGTTAGTTCCCGTTTATAAAATGGTTGATACCTGTGCCGCTGAATTTGCCGCCGAAACACCGTATTTCTACTCTACCTTTGACCAGGCAAATGAAGCAGAGGAGTTTATCGCCGAAAATAATACCGGTCGAAAGACCATTATAGTATTTGGTTCAGGACCTATTCGTATCGGACAGGGCATTGAGTTTGACTATGCGTCCGTACACTGTGTATGGGCATTGAAACAGGCAGGCTATGATGTTGTCATTGTCAATAATAACCCCGAAACGGTTTCTACGGACTTTGACACAGCCGACCGTCTGTATTTTGAGCCGCTGACGAATGAAGATGTTATGGGCATTATCAAAACGGAAAAGCCGTATGGCGTTGTTGTTGCATTTGGCGGACAGACTGCCATTAAGCTGACAAAATTCCTCAGCGACAGTGGTATTAACATTCTCGGTACATCAGCAGACAGTATCGACATGGCAGAGGACAGAGAGCGTTTTGATGAGCTTTTGGAACTGCACCATGTTAAGAGAGCTCAGGGCTTTACGGTTATGACTACCGATGAGGCTTTGGAGGTTGCGGAAAAAATCGGTTATCCCGTTCTTATGCGTCCGTCTTATGTATTGGGCGGTCAGAACATGATTATCGCTTTCAACGAGGCGGATATTAAAGAGTATATGGCAATCATTCTTGCCAATGAAATCGAAAATCCGATTTTGATTGATAAATACCTGCAAGGCACAGAGCTTGAAATTGATGCGATTTGTGACGGTGAGGAAATCCTCATTCCGGGTATCATGGAGCATATTGAGCGTGCCGGTATTCACTCAGGTGACTCTATTGCCGTTTATCCTGCATGGAACCTCAGCGATGAAATGACGGCAAAAATCGTTGAAACCTCCAAGAATTTGGCAGTATCCCTCAAAACAAAGGGTCTTGTCAACATTCAATATTTGATTTATAAAAACGAGTTGTATGTTATCGAAGTAAACCCCCGTTCCTCCCGTACAATTCCGTATTTGAGCAAGGTTACGGGTGTGCCTATGGTTGACCTTGCAACAAAAGCCATGTTGGGCGAAAAGCTGTCCGATATGGGTTACGGTGTCGGCTTATATCCGAAATCACCTTATGTTGCCGTCAAAGTACCTGTATTCTCTTTTGAAAAACTCATCAATGTTGATAATCAGCTCGGACCGGAGATGAAGTCCACAGGTGAGGTTCTCGGTATTGCCAACACTTTGGAAGAGGCACTCTATAAAGGTTTGATTGCCGCAGGTTATAAGATGAAAAAGTCGGGCGGTATCTTTATCACCGTTAAGAACCCCGACAAGGGCGAAATTCCAGCCGTTGCCAGAAAGTATGAAGCACTCGGCTTTACACTGTATGCCACAAAGGGTACGGCAAAGGTTTTGCGTGATTATGGTATTCAGGCTATTGAAGTTGATAAAATCCATGAGAACAGCGAAAACAACACACTGACCTTGATTGAGAGCGGCAAGATTAACTATGTTATCTCCACATCATCAAAGGGCAGAATACCTACCCGTGACAGTGTAAAAATCAGAAGAAAGACGGTTGAACGCAATATTCCGTGTCTGACTTCCATTGATACCGCTAACGCTTTGGCAGATTGTCTGATGAGCAAATATTCCCAGTACAGCACAGAATTGGTTGACATCAACAATATGCGTAAAGAAAAGGTAAGACTCCGCTTTACCAAAATGCATGGCTGCGGCAACGACTACATTTACTTCAACTGCTTTGACCAAAAGATTAACAACCCCGAAGGTTTGAGCGTGCGTTTTTCTGACAGACGCTACGGTATCGGCGGTGACGGCGTTATCCTGATTTGCCCGTCAAAAGTTGCTGACGCACAGATGAGAATGTATAATGCTGACGGTTCTGAGGGCAAGATGTGCGGTAATGGTATCCGCTGTGTTGGCAAATACCTCTTTGACCACCACATGGTTGAGGGCGATGAAGTTTCGATTGAAACTTTAAGCGGTATCAAACACTTAAAGGCATATCGTCATGACGGCATTGTCAACCGCCTGACGGTTGATATGGGCAAGGCGGAACTTAATCCGCAGTTAATTCCCGTTGCCATTGAGGGCAAGGATAAGATTATCAATGAACCTGTTACGATTGACGGCGAGGCTTATAATATCACTTGTGTATCTATGGGTAATCCGCATTGTGTTGTGTTTACAAACAATGTTGACAGCATGGAGATTGAAAAAGTCGGACCTGCTTTTGAGAACAGTGAACTTTTCCCTGAGAGAGTCAACGCCGAATTTGCAAAGATTATTGACCGCCATACAATCATTATGCGTGTATGGGAGCGTGGCAGCGGTGAAACATGGGCTTGTGGTACGGGAGCCTGTGCAGTTGCCGTAGCAGCGGTAGAAAACGGCTTGTGTGATAAGAATGAGCCGATTACCGTTAAGCTGAAAGGCGGCGATTTGGAAATCGTCTATACAGATGAAACCGTCTATCTGACAGGTAATGCACAGACAATTTTTGAAGGAGAGATTGAGTTATGACAACAAAGTATATATTTGTAACGGGCGGTGTTGTTTCAGGCTTGGGTAAAGGTATTACAGCCGCTTCACTTGGCCGCCTGCTCAAATCCAGAGGCTTGAAGGTTGCCGCTCAGAAACTCGATCCCTATATCAATGTTGACCCTGGTACAATGAGTCCCTATCAGCACGGCGAGGTTTATGTAACGGAGGACGGTGCGGAAACCGACCTCGACCTCGGTCACTATGAGCGTTTCATTGACGAAAACCTCAATAAATATTCTAATCTTACCACAGGCAAGGTTTACTCCAATGTTTTGGATAAAGAACGCCGTGGCGATTATCTTGGCGAAACCGTACAGGTTATTCCTCATGTTACAAATGAAATTAAAGATTTCATTTATGCAGTCGGCAAACATTCGGACGCTGATGTTGTTATTACGGAAATCGGCGGTACGGTTGGCGATATTGAAAGCCAGCCGTTCCTCGAAGCCATTCGTCAGGTTTCTGTTGAAGTCGGCTTGGAAAACAGCCTTTTTATTCATGTATGCCTTGTTCCTTATATCAAGGGCAGTGAGGAGCATAAAACCAAACCAGCCCAACATTCCGCAAAGGAATTGCGTTCTTTGGGTATCAACCCGAACATTTTGGTTTTGCGTTGTGACGAACCGCTTGAAAAAAGCATTTTCAAGAAGATTGCCATGTTCTGCAATGTTAAACCCGATTGTGTTATAGAAAATATCACAATCCCTGTTTTGTATCAAGCACCGATGATGCTTGAAGAAGCCCATTTCAGCGACATTGTTTGCCGTGAATTGCACATTGATGCTCCAAAAGCGGATATGAGCGAATGGAAAGAAATGATGGAGCGTATCAATTCTCGCAATAAAGAGGTTAAGATTGCCCTTTGCGGTAAGTATGTACAGCTTCATGACGCTTATCTTTCCGTTGCGGAAGCTCTCCGTCATGCAGGTTATGAAAATCAGGCCTTTGTTGAAATTAAATGGGTTGATACGGAACTGATTACGGAATATACGGTTGAGGAACTTTTGGGAGATGTTGATGGCATTCTTGTTCCCGGCGGCTTTGGCAACAGAGGTGTTGAAGGCAAGATAATTGCTGCAAAATACGCACGGGAAAACAACATTCCGTACTTGGGTATCTGTCTTGGTATGCAGACAGCCGTTATCGAATATGCCCGTCATGTTATCGGATTTGATGACGCAAACTCAGGCGAGTTTGATGCCAATAGTACACATAAGGTTATCGACCTTATGGTTGACCAAAAAGGTGTTGTAGACATGGGCGGCACAATGCGTTTGGGTGCTTATCCGTGCAAAATCCGAAAGGGAACAATGCTTGAAAAGTCTTACGGCAAGTCCGAAATTTCCGAGCGTCACCGTCACAGATATGAATTCAACAATACATACCGTGCCGATTTTGAGGCGAATGGTATGGCAATTACGGGAACATCTCCCAATGGTATGCTTGTTGAAGCGGTAGAAATTCCTGCCAACCGTTTCTTTATCGGTGTTCAGTATCACCCCGAATTTAAGAGCCGTCCAAACCATGCACACCCGTTGTTCAGGGAATTTATCAAGGCTGCTCTTGAAGGTGCGGAGAAAAAAGCTTAAAAGTATATTAACGGCTGCCCCCGAACACAATTTTTGTTCGGGGTATTGCCGTTTGTATTTCAGAAGGGAGATAGAACAAGATGTACTTAAACGAAAATTTTTTGAAACTTGAAAAGAACTATCTTTTCATAAATATTGCAAAGAAAATCAATGCTTATATTGCCGAAAATCCCGAAAAAAAGTCTAATATTATCCGTATGGGTATCGGTGATGTTACCTTGCCGCTTGCACCTTGTGTTGTTGAGGCTGTTAAAAAAGGTGCTGATGAAATGGGTGTTAAGGAAACATTCAAAGGATATGAAGACAGCGGTACAGGTTATGATTTCTTGAAAGAAGCCGTTTCAGGCTATTATAAGAGCTTTGGCGTTACGGTTGCTCCCGAAGAAATCCGTATCAGTGACGGTGCAAAGTCAGATTGCGGTAATATCGTTGATATTTTCGGTGACGAAAATGTTGTCTTGATTACCGACCCTGCTTATCCTGTTTATGTTGACTCCAACAAAATGAGCGGCAGAAAGATTATTTATGCCGATTCCACTAAGGAAAACGGTTTCTGTGCCGTTCCTAATCCGTCCGTTCATGCGGATTTGATTTACCTTTGTTCACCGAACAATCCGACAGGTGCAGCTTTTAATACAAAAGAGCTGAAAGCATGGGTGGATTATGCTTTGGCAAACAAAGCAATTATTATTTATGACGCCGCTTATGAAGCCTTTATTACAGAGGACGATATTCCAAGAAGTATTTTTGCAATCGAGGGTTCAAGACAGTGTGCGATTGAGATTTGTTCCTTGTCCAAAACAGCAGGTTTTACAGGTCTGCGTTGCGGTTATACGGTTATCCCGAATGAACTTGAAGTTGAGGCACAGGACGGCACAAAAGTTTCCATTTCACAACTTTGGGGCAGAAGACAAGGTTCTAAATTCAACGGTGTTTCTTATCCTGTTCAGTGCGGTGCAGCGGCTGTATTCTCTGAGGAAGGTCGTGAACAGATTAAGGTTAATCTTGAATACTACAAAGAGAATGCAAGAATTATTGCGGCAGCTCTTGACGATTTGGGCATTTACTATACAGGCGGCAAAAACTCTCCGTATATTTGGTTGGAATGTCCGAATGGTATGGGTTCATGGGAATTTTTCGATTTATTGCTCAGAGAAGCGAATGTTGTCGGTACACCGGGTGAGGGCTTTGGCGAGAACGGCAAAGGCTATTTCCGCTTAACCTCCTTTGGCGACAGGGATAAAACAATCGAGGCAATGCAAAGACTGAAAAAACTCCTCTCCAAATAAATCAAAGACAGGTTTTTTGGAAAATATTTACCTTTTTCAATTTAACAATAGGGTGCGGTCAAGGCCGCACCTTTTTCTTTATAAAACTTAATAAGGCGGGAGATTTATGGAAAGAGAATTAACACCGTGTCAAAAAATTGAACGGAGCATTACAAAAAAATACCGTAAACAAATATGGGGACCTTTTATAGGGGCAATCAAAACCTATCAGTTGATTGAGCCAAACGATAAAATCGCCGTATGCATTTCAGGCGGCAAAGACTCCATGCTTTTGGCAAAACTTATGCAGATGTTACAGCGGTACAGCGAAATTCCGTTTGAGCTTGTTTATCTTGTCATGGACCCCGGTTATAATGAAATCAACCGCCGACAGATTGAGAAAAATGCAGAATTATTGAATATACCTATTACGGTTTTTGAAACAAATATTTTCAAGGTCGCTGACCGTACGGAAAAAACGCCGTGTTATCTTTGTGCGAAAATGCGTAGGGGACATTTGTACCATAAAGCACAGGAGTTAGGTTGCAACAAAATTGCACTTGGACATCATTTCAGTGATGTTATTGAAACAACGGTTATGGCGATGTTTTACGGTTCTCAGCTTCAAGGCATGATGCCGAAATTGCATAGCACCAACTTTGAGGGTATGGAGTTAATTCGTCCGCTTTATTGTGTACATGAGGAATCAATTTTGGCATGGAAAAGATATAACAATTTAGAGTTTATACAGTGTGCTTGCCGTGTTACAAAAAGTTGCGATATGGACGGTTCAAAACGAAAGGAAATCAAACGCCTTATTCAAACCTTAAAGCAAACAAATCCCAATATTGAAAAGAGTATTTTTAATAGTATTCATGCCGTATGCCTTGATACTTTCCCTGCCTATAAGTCAAATGGGGAGGAACATAACTTTTTGGAAAATTACAGCAGATATTCCGAATATAATGAGGAATGAAATATGATTTACCATAAATACAAAATCTTTATAAGTCAATATCCCATAATTATTGATATGTATGGCGATGTATATGATTACACGAAATTCAAAGATATTTTTGCCGATAAAACAGATTTTTTTGAAATCAATGATTGTATTCATGTTTGTTTTAAGCCGAAAAAGCTGCCCGAATACAAATATACAAATATTCACCCGAATGATTATCCTTTTATAATTCAAGGCATTGAAATCGTGAGTGACCTGATTAAGGAACATTCTCAATATAGAGATACTTTAATCGTTTTCAATGAAGCAATATTTTCTTTATGTGACTTTCAAGAGGAAGGACTAATAGCCGCTACGATAGAATGGGCAGCAAAAGCGTTTAAATTTGAATATCCTAAGATTGAAGTTGCTTTTGATAAAGCGACAAATAAATATTTATACAATTTTGAAGCATATATAAAAAATCGAATAAATTGTGAATTGTCATAGAAAAGGGATTGACAAAACCGTAAAAAAAGAATAAAATAATATGGTATCGTGAGTTATTGGAGGAATACTCAAGAGGCCGAAGAGGTCGCACTCGAAATGCGATAGGGCGTTTATAGCGTCGCAAGGGTTCAAATCCCTTTTCCTCCGCCAAAAGTCATCACTGCGTTTTTATGCGGTGGTGGCTTTTTCGTTATCATACTAAAAATTAAGGAGAGAAAATATGACAGAACTCGAAAAAATGCAGCGTGCAAAAATGTATATTGATAAGTTGGCAAATGGCATAAATCCACTTGATAATCAAACAGTATCTGAAACAGATATTGTAAATAATGTTAGAATTTCCCGTTGTCTTTTTTATGTTTCCGATATTTTGCGTCAAGTGATTGAAAATGGCGGTACTGTTACAAAGAAAAAAACTCCAAAATGTCCCTTTGCAATTTTACCCTCTGATTTGCAAAAATATAAAATTTCAAATGTGCCGGTTACGGTAAGCGAGATTACAACACAATTAAATCTTCTTATTGATGAAGATACAATGAAAAAGTTAAAAGCCACAAGTATAACAACATGGCTTGTTGAGATTGGATTTCTTGAAATTCAGACAGACACTAATGGAAAAAATGTAAAGCGTCCGACAGATGCAGGTATGAAAATGGGACTTTCTACACAACAAAGGTTTGGAATGTATGGGGATTATATTGTTGTATTGTATAACAGTGAGGCACAGCGTTTTATATTGGACAATATAGACGCAATCATCGAAGTCAATAACAAATCATAAAATAATATCCTTATGAAAGCTCTTGTTGACAATGATGAAGGGCTATTCTATAATAAATGTAAATCTAAACAATAAAGGAGAATGTTCAATGCCTGTTCCTAATGACCCCGCTATTTTGTTATCCTATATCAATACCCAACTTAGAGATGTTTATCCCTCTTTGGAAGAACTTTGTAAAACATTAGATGTTGATATGGAAGATATAAAGAACAAATTAACCTCTATCGGTTATACATATAACGCTGAAAGCAACCGTTTTGTATAAGAAAGATTAAAGGATTGGACAAATTGTCCAATCCTTTTTTATGTCAGTTCGACAGTAAACCGAAAGGATATATTAAGAGAAAGATTTTTGAAATCAATCTGTTATCAAAATTGTTTTATGCTTTTAAGTGTGGTTTCAATAATTGTTGTCAAATATCCGATAACTTTTTCACGGTCATGCTTATCCCGTTCCTTTATCCAGTCTATAAGCATACCCGAAAGAGCTTCCGTATAGAATTTTGCTATAAATTCCTTGAAATCGGGATCAATTTTAGAATCCGATTTCTGTTCGGCTGCATCAATAACAGATGTGACAACGCCCATAAAATCGGCATAGAAAAAACGCTTCATTTCATCTCGTCCGATAGAATCATAGGCACAACCGATAATATAGTCGTTTTCCTCTACATAATTCATCACAAAACGGATTGCTTCCTTGTAGTCAACAAGCAAATCAAAATGTTTTACAACCTCAATAGCTTCCTCCTCAAACATCCATTTTAATAATGCATAAATATCCTCAAAATGATAATAAAAAGTTTTGCGGTTGACGCCGCTTAAAGTTATAATCTCGCTTACGGTGATTTTTAAAAAAGGTTTGGTTTTCATAATTTTTTTCAAAGATTCCGCAAGCAATTTTTTTGTGTTGTAAGTTGTTACTTCGTGTTTCATAAAATACCTCCATAATTATGGATTTATTATACACTTGTTGCCAAATTATTCAATGGACAATACAGGACATTTGTGTAACAAAATAAAATTTGACCGTCAAGTGTTCCAGTTTTGACCGAAAGTTACACAAAATCGAGTGGGTTGACCGTATTATATTTTTCATTCCTGCATTATACTGAATCAAGCAAAAAAGAAAGGAGGATAACAAGTGGAAGTATATGATATATGCCTAAACACTCCACTCGGTAAAAAGAAGGGAGAGTTGAGAGTTAATATCGAAAACGGTAAGCTGATTGGTTTTCTTTCACTGTTCGGACATACTGAGCTTATTGAAGGTACTGTTGACGAAAATGGAAAATGCTTGCTTGCAGGGAAATTTATTACACTGCTAAACATGGTTTCTTTTTCGGCAGATGGTGTTATAAATCATGATATGCTGAACTTAAAGGTCAAAAGTGGCGGCAGTGTCTATGAAATGGAGGGTGTGGTTTATGATATGGAGGGAATTCCACAGCGTAGAAAGGAGGAAAGTCAATGAGAAAATTCTATACAGGTATTATCAATCATAGAAAACTGATACTTGTTTTGTTTCTGATAGGCTTTGTTTTTTCCCTTGTATGCAGTCAGTTGGTTTCTGTAAATTACGATATGACAGATTACCTTCCCGAGAACACAAAATCGACCATATCTCTTGATACCATGCAGAAAGAATTTGACGGAGGTATTCCAAATGCCCGTATTATGGTTCGTAATGTTACCATACCCGAAGCGTTGGAATATAAGGATAAATTGAAAGCCGTTGAAGGCGTTGCCTCTGTCACTTGGCTTGACGATGCAGTTGATATTACCGTACCGCTTGCTACTCTTGATACAGATACCATAGAAACTTATTATAAAGACAATGCAGCTTTATTTACGATTACTATCAAGGAGGAAAGACGCATATCCGCCACAGAAAAGATACGCAAAATTATCGGGGAAGATAATGCTATGACGGGCAGTGCCGTATCCACAGCAGCGGCAACTACAAATACGGTTTCGGAAATATTAAAGATTACCATAATTGCCGTTATATTTGTTTTATTTGTACTGCTTTTGACAACGACTTCATGGCTTGAACCTGTTGTTGTTCTTATCGGACTTGGTGTTGCCATTATGTTGAATAACGGCAGTAACCTGATTTTCGGAGAGATTTCTTTCGTTACCAATGCTGCGGGAAGTGTTCTCCAACTTGCCGTATCATTGGACTATTCGGTTTTTCTATTACATCGCTTTGAGGAATGTCGTGCAGAAAATTCCAATGCAAAAAGTGCTATGGTAGATGCTTTGTGCAAATCCACAACATCTATTTTTTCCAGTGGTCTTACAACCGTTATCGGATTTTTAGCATTGGTTTTAATGCAGTTCCGTTTAGGTGCAGATTTAGGTCTTGCACTTGCAAAAGGTGTGGCAATCAGTCTTATTACTGTATTTATATTTATGCCGTCACTGATTCTTTGCACATATAAATGGTTGGATAAAACAAAACATAAATCCTTTGTGCCTTCTTTTAAGGGGCTCGGAAAAGTGGTACATAAAATCGCAATTCCAATGGTATGTATTTTTGCGATTCTTATTATACCGTCTTATCTTGCTTCAAATGCAAACAGTTATCTGTACGGGTCTTCTAAAATTTTCGGCAGTGATACACAGTACGGCAAAGACACCGCTGCAATCGAGAAAGTATTTGACAAAAGCGACAATTATGTTTTAATGGTTCCTAAGGGCAACACCGCTGCTGAAACGGCGTTATCCAATGAACTGCATACCTTGCCTGAAATTACAAGTATTATCTCTTATGTTGATATGGCAGGTGCGGAAATTCCGACAGCATATTTGGATAAGGATACACTTTCACAGTTGCAGGGTGAACATTACAGTCGCATGGTGATAACCGCCGATGTACCTTACGAGGGTAAAGAAACCTTTGGTTTGGTAGAAAAAATCCGTACAATAGCGGATAAATATTATCCTGATAATACTTATCTTGCGGGCGAAGGTGTCAGCACTTATGATTTAAAAGAAACCGTTACGGCAGATATGGTAAAAGTTAACCTTTTGGCTATCGGTGCAGTATTTGTTGTATTGCTTTTGATGCTGAAATCTATTTCCTTGCCATTTATCCTTGTACTCAGCATTGAAACGGCAATATGGCTAAATATCTCAGTACCATATTTTATGAATCAGCCGATTTATTATCTTGCCTATCTTATTATAAGTTCAGTTCAACTCGGTGCAACGGTTGACTATGCGATTTTAATGACAGACCGTTACAGAGAAAACAGACGAACTTTGGATAAAAAAGAGTCGGTGATACAAACAATTTCCGATGTATTTGTGTCCATTATGACTTCCGGCAGTGTTCTTACAATCGTAGGACTTTTGCTTGGTTGGATTTCCTCCAATCAGTTGCTTGCTCAACTCGGTATTTTTGTTGGTAGAGGTGCAATTTTCTCTCTTGCAATCGTGTTGTTTGTTTTGCCGGGACTGCTTTATCTGTTTGATAGGTTTGTTATACACAAGAAAAAAACGAAATCCAATGGAAAGGGGACAGTATGATGAAACATACAAGACGAATTTTAGCTGTGCTTCTTGCGGCATTATCCGTTACAACAATGATGTCGGGTTCTGCTTTTGCAGTGTCTGAGAATACACCAAAAGAGGAGGTTGTATATATCAATCTGTATGCTGACGGCTCAGTTAAAGAAATCAATGTGGTTAATATCTTTGACCTTGACGCTGACGGTCAAATTATTGATTATGGTAAATATGAAAGCCTGCGTAATATGACAACAACCGATAAAGTTGATTATTCAGGAGAAAAGGTCACAATCAATGCAAAAGCCGGCAAACTTTATTATGAAGGCAAACTTGACAGGAATGTCATGCCATGGAATATTGCCGTTCATTATTATATAGACAGCAAGGAATATAATGCCAATGAAATCGCAGGCAAAAGCGGTAATTTGAAAATCACAATGAAAATTACCGAGAATACGGAGTATGTCGGCAATTTCTTTGAGGGTTATGCTTTACAGGCGTCTTTTACACTTGATACCAAAAAGTGCAGTAATATCTGTGCTGACGGTGCTACCGTTGCAAATGTAGGCAGTGATAAACAGCTTACTTATACAATTCTCCCGAATAAGGGAGCTGATATTGAGATAACCGCAAATGTCACTGATTTTGAAATGAGCGGTATTACTATCAATGGCGTAAAACTCAATCTTTCCATTGAAATTGATGATACGGAACTTCAAAGCAAAATTGATGAAATCATCGGTGCGGTAAACGATTTAGATAACGGTGCAGGTGAACTTAACAATGGTGCCGAAGATTTATATGGTGGTACAGACAAACTGAAAGATGCAGCGAATGAACTCTATAACGGTGTCGGTGCATTGAATAGCGGTGCAGCCGATTTATCGGACGGTTTGTCGAGTATCATATCCAAGAATGGCGAGTTGGTAAACGGTGCTTATGCTGCTTTTGAAGGACTTTGTACGGCAGCCGAAAAGGCTCTTAACGCAGAACTTACAAAAAACGGTTTGTCTTCCGTTACGCTTACACCCGAAACATACGAAACAGTTTTAACCCAACTTCTGAAAACAATGAATGTTGATAATATTTATAATATAGCATATAACAAGGCACTTGAAGAAGTAACCGCAAAGGTAGAGGAAAATGCCGATGTAATATATGCCGGTTATATTGACTCCAATGCAGATGAAATTTATTTAAGCTATATTCAGTCGCAAGCGGATACTTTGTATGCTCAGGTAGCAACTCAGGTTATTTTGGAAAAACTTGTTGTCAGTGATTGTATGAAAGATAAGATAGCCGATTGGCTTAAAACCGAAAAAGGTCAGGCTTTGATTACCCGAACTGTTGAGGCTATGACAGATGAACAGAAAGAGCAAATCATTACCACTGCCGTTCAAAGTCTTACTGACGAACAAAAGGCACAAATCAAAGCCGGTGCGGTTGCTTCTTTGACAGATGAACAGAAAGCGCAAATCAGAAACGGATATATTGAGCAGACAATGAAATCCAAAGAGGTAACGAGTCAAATTACGGCTGCTGTTGCCGCTGCCGATACCGCTGCGGCGAATGTTGCGGAATTGAAAGGTCAGCTTGATAATTACAGTCTGTTCTATGAGGGACTAAAAAGCTACACTTCTGCGGTTTGTAATGCCGCAAATGGTGCTGATACGCTGAAAATCAATATGGATACACTTTATACCAATGTAGGTACGCTGAAAACATCTATTGGCAAATTGGATAACGGTGCAAAGGCATTGTTTGACGGTACGGGCGAACTGAAAGATGGGACAAAAGAATTTGCAGAACAGACTTCCGGTATGAATACAGAAGTTAGTACGGAAATCGATTCTATGATTTCTTCTGTTTCGGGCAGTGATGTTGAAACAATATCTTTTGTTTCAAAGGAGAATACAAATGTTGATTCCGTACAGTTTGTCATTAAGAGCGAGGCAATTAAAATTGCAGAAACAGAAAATGATGAACCGGTCATAGAAGAAGAGTTGAACTTTTGGCAAAAATTATTGAGATTGTTTGGCTTGTATTAAAGTATGTAGAATTATGAAACTGAGAGTAAGAAAAGTCTTGTTTTTTACTTTTACGCAAGTAAGAAATCTATAATCATTTTTTCTTCCGCACAAGTTAGCTTGTTCATATGGCCTCTGTCTTTTAAAGAATATATTACACTTTGTTTCCAAACTTTTTCTACTTTGGGCAATACACTGTTAGCAGGAAATAATTGGTCTTTTTCTGCTGCCATAACCAAAACGGGATTATGATACTTTCCAAGACTTTCGCAGCTTTCGTTTTGTGGCATGACGGATTTGATTTTCACATTGTCAATACTGCAACGGGCTGTAACCAAAAAATCTTCGGTAATGCCTTGTTCCGTCAATGTTATTGGCAAAAAACATTTAATCAGCCATTTCTCTTTATGCGTAAGCCAATACATAAGCATAGGGAATGCCATATTTATACTTTTATATAAAGGTGCATTTTTAATTGCGGCAGGAACAAGCAATACGCTCTTTTCGATAACTTCGGGAGCAACGCACATTGCTTTCACCAAAATTCCGCCACCAAACGAACCGCCAAAACAAGCCATTTTCTCAAAGCCAAGCGATTTGATGACTTCGACTGCCCATTTTCCATAATCCTGCCCATAAGATGAGACTTCCTTTTCCGCACTCTTTCCCGGGTGACCTATGGTATCTACCGCATAGATATGAAAATGCGGCAGCAAGAAATGGCAATACTTCAAATTATATGCTGTTGTAGCATTTCCGCCGTGGAAAACCAATAACGGTTTTCCTTCGGAATTGCCGCACTCAATAAGATGAGTTTTTCCAAATGTCGTATCAACATATAAGTCTTTGTATGATATGTTCAATTCCTCAATTTGTCTGTCATATAATTCCAATACAGCATTTTTGGACTTTTCATTTCGATAAATGGATTTCATAATTTTCCAACCTTTCTGTTTGTTCTTTTCGTATTTTGTTTTTGATAATCCAAAAGCAATTTTATTCCAAGCAAAAATGACATTCCACCCAATAGAATAAACACAGCCCAAATCATATTCCAATATTTAGATGTTATATCGTACATCTTTAAAATCAGCTCATGCCAAAAATTCAAATTGACAGCTATTGAGAACAAATCAAACAGCAAGTAACTCCCACCTATAAGATATATGCTCCTCCACCAATAGTTGTGGTGCATATTCTTAAAAAAAGTTATTATCCCCAAAATGCAGAGCGTACATAAACCTGCCATGAGTACAAAATAGAAAATGCCTTTTTCTTCCAATACGCCAATCCAAAAATCCGCATAGGATTTCCTGTCAATCAATCCCCATATTCTGTGTAAATGAAATGCACCGAAAAACAAAAAGAACCATGGTTCATATAATGCGATTTTTTTCATATTCAAATTCCTCCTAAGCATATAATACTGTTTGACTATATTAGAGTTTATAGTCAAATAAGAACCCATGATAAGTCCGACATCAGATTGTCGGACTTATTTTATAATAGTTGATTTACTAATCCCGAAACCATTAAGCGTAATGCATCGTCAAAATTTTCTTTTCCGATTTCTTCCTTATGGAGTGTCGCAAAATAGATTGCCCGAAATGCGGCACTCAGTGTTTTTGTATCAATATTTTTTTTAAGTGGGAACGCTCCAAATAATTTATCAATCATTGAATTATCATGTCCCAAGTGTTCCTCCAAAACGCCTTGTGGCAGTTTTCTGGCAAGTATTTCAATTTCGTCTGAGTTTAACAGTTTTAAAATTGGCATTTCTCCTGCCAACTGATAGAAATGAACAATAATTTCCGTAAGCTTTTCGGGAGTAAAGTTTTTTACATCAATACTGCTGATTTCCTCCAATAATTTCTTTTCAATCAAATCATGTTGTTCTAAGATAACATCAAACAGCAACAATTCCTTGGACTGATAAAAAAGATAAAATGTTCCTTTGGGAATTTTCACACGCTTTACGATTTCATCAACGGTTGTTCGCTTAATTCCATATTGTGCAAGACATTTTGCAGCCTCTTCCTTTAATCGCTTTCTGATATATTCTTTTTCCTGCTCAGAATAGCATTTTGGCATTTCTAAAATCCTCTCCTTATGCCTAACCGTTTGGTAGCTATTATAATTCATAATCAGTTCATTGTCAATATATTGTTTTATTATTCTATAATAGAAATTTAACTTTTTCAAAAACCCTGTTATCAATTACTCTTTGTCTTGACATTCATGAATAAGCGTTTTATAATAAGAGAGTAAAAATTGAACAGGCGAAAAACCGGGGAGTCAATCGAATTGTTCTGAGAGTGAGGTAGAGCCTCTTACCCGTTGAACCTGACCGACTTTATGTTGTCGGTGAGGGAGTTTTTAACCGCATTTGCCATAAATCGCAAATTATATATATCCATGCTATGGTACGGCGAAGCTCCCTGTGGGCTTTGCCGTTTTTTGTTGTGTTCATCAATAATGAAAAGAGGTTTATAAAAATATGGAAGATCAGTTGATATTGGGCGGAAAGTCTTTTTCGTCACGATTTATTTTAGGCTCAGGCAAATTTTCATTGGATTTAATTCGTGCGGTAATCGAGGACGGCGGTGCGGAAATCGCAACATTAGCCCTCCGCCGTGCAAATATTGGCGGTGAAGAAAACATTTTGGATTTTATTCCGAAGAATGTTACCCTTTTGCCAAATACATCAGGAGCAAGAAATGCCGATGAGGCGGTTCGTATTGCCCGCTTGTCAAGAGAGATTACACAGAGTGATTTTGTCAAATTGGAGATTATCCATGACAGCCGTTATTTGCTGCCCGATAATGCCGAAACGATTAAAGCAACAGAAATTCTTGCAAAAGAGGGTTTTATAGTTTTGCCGTATATGTTCCCTGATTTAAATGCCGCAAGAGATTTAGTCAATGCGGGAGCGTCAGCCGTTATGCCGTTGGCGGCACCGATTGGCAGCAATAAAGGCTTGGCAGCAAAAGAGTTTATCAAAATTATTGTTCGGGAAATTGATCTTCCCGTCATTGTCGATGCCGGTATCGGTCGTCCGTCACAGGCTTGTGAAGCTATGGAACTCGGTGTTGATGCCGTTATGGCAAACACAGCCGTTGCAACGGCAGGAAATGTCGCACAAATGGCTCGTGCATTCAAGCTGGCGATTGAAGCAGGGCGTTTGGCATATTTGTCGGGTTTGGGCAGAGTTTTGGACGGTGCGGAAGCATCAAGCCCTTTGACCGATTTTATCCGCTGATGTTTTATTCATACCAAAAACGGAGGTCTTGAAAAGGAATGAATAAGAATTCAACCATTATGGAACAGGTTTTGGCATACCATGATAAATATGATTTTATGTCTTTTACAAAACAAGATGTAGAAATTGCATTATCCAAGTCCGTTTTGGACTTTAAAGATTATGCGGCATTGTTGTCACCGGCGGCAGCGGACTGTTTAGAGGTCATGGCTCGCCGTGCCGAAAGGGAAACCAAGCGTCAGTTCGGTAATACGATTGCTTTGTTTACACCGATTTATATTGCTAATTATTGTGAAAATGAATGTGTTTACTGCGGCTTTAACTGCAAGAATAAAATTCATCGGGCAAAATTGACAATGGAAGAAATTGAGCGTGAATATCAGGCGATTGCCGCAACAGGCTTGAAGGAAATTTTGATTTTGACAGGCGAGTCCCGTTCCATGTCGGGTATAGAATATATCGGTGAAGCGGTTGAGCGTGCAAAAAAATATTTTTCGCTTATCGGCTTGGAAATCTATCCCGTTGAAGTCGAGGAATACCGCTATCTCCATGAAAAGGGAGCGGATTTTGTTACGGTTTTTCAGGAAACTTATAATACCGATACCTATAAAAAGGTTCACTTGCGTGGACAAAAGAGCATCTTTTCCTATCGTATTGACGCACAGGAAAGAGCAATTTTGGGCGGTATGAGAGGTGTTGGTTTTGGTGCGTTGTTGGGTATTGATGATTGGCGGCATGATGCTTTTTCTGTCGGTGTTCATGCAACACTTATTCAAAAGAAATATCCCCATGCTGAAATTGCGGTGTCTGTTCCAAGATTAAGACCATATATCAATAACGAGGAAAATAATTCCAAAGATGTGCATGAGAAAGAGCTTTTACAGGTTATGTTGGCATACCGCATTTTCATGCCGTTTGCGAGTATGACCATTTCCACCCGTGAGCGAGCCGATTTCCGTGACCATACGGTAGGTTTGTGTGCCACAAAGATTTCCGCAGGTGTATCGGTTGGTATTGGTGGACATGGTGAGGCAGAGGAAAAAGGTGATGAACAGTTTGAGATTTCCGACCCACGCAGTGTAGACGAGGTTGTTGCAGCATTGAGGGAGAGAGGCTTACAGCCGTCCTTTAATGACTATATCCGTATTATGGACTTGAAATAATGGAACTTGTGATTATATCAAATCGTCATTTATGTACAGGTAATTTTTTGGAGCGTTTCGAATGGCTGGCAAAACAACACCCAAGCCGCATGATTTTGCGTGAAAAAGACCTATCGGAAGATGCCTATACTGCTTTGGCACAGGAATGTTATTACATTTGCCGGAATAATAATGTGCCATTTTCCGTAAACAGCTTTTGGAAGGTTGCCGAATACCTTTCTGTATCGGCAGTTCATGTTTCCGTACCGATTTTAAAAGAAACACCAAATCTGTCAAATAAATTTCAGACGGTTGGTGTTTCGGTGCATAGTGTGGAGGAAGCCGTTTTTGCCCAAAAAAACGGAGCAACTTATTTGATTGCGGGACATATTTTTGCAACTGACTGTAAAAAAGACTTGCCACCAAGAGGATTGGATTTTTTAAAATCTGTATGTCAAAGCGTAACCATACCTGTCTATGCAATCGGCGGTATAACACCTGAACGCCTTACATCTGTTGAATTTTGCGGAGCAGCAGGCGTTTGTATTATGTCCTCCGCATGGCAATAGGCTGCTCACTGACCTTTGGTGTGGTTTTGGAAAATGCCCCAACTAAAAAGACTTGATACCTCAGAAAAACAGGTATCAAGTCTTTTGTTATTCCTCATATTCTTTGTTGTTATCCAATACATCAGCCGTATCCCGTATAAGATTGCAAACAATCGGACTGAATGGGGAGGAAATAACGGACGGAAGAATACGGGCATCACAATGAAAGTGTGAGGGTGTAGCATCAAACGGGTCATAATGAACACCGGGCAAATGGATTTGCCTGTCCTCATCATCATAATATTTTTTGGGCATACACAATTCGCCTCCTCGGAAATTAGTATGCCGCAAATGGAAACAATTATGACTGAAAAACAGATTTTTTCATTGTGCTGTTTTTAAAGTGTTATAAAATTGTAAAGTTTTATAAGAATTTTGACAAGTATTCTTGACATACTTATAAGTATTATGATAAAATATCCCTAACATTTGAATGACGGAATTAAACTGTCAGGTACTGTTTTACAGGACTTTCTGAAAGACAGATTTAGGTGCACCGCAAATGGGGCAAACCCAATCATCGGGCAATTCCTCAAACGGAACAACACTGCCGTCATATTCATATTTGCAAATGCCGCAAGCATATTTGTCCTCAGATTTGTCCTTTTCTTCAATATAGCTCGGTGCGTTTTTGGGAGATTTCCCCTTGATAACTTCACGATAAAAAGCATAGGTCATCGGTTTGCCATTAGATTTTTCACTGCCGTCCGTAATTTCGGCGATAAAAACCGTATGTGTTGCAGTTTCAATTCTATCCTTAACACGGCAGAAGAACCAACAACAGCAATCTTCCTTGATGACAGGCGTACCCTCACGCAAAACCTTATGGCGGACATTTTCAAGTTTATTGTTGTTTCGCCCCGAAGTAAAGCCCAAAGCACCAATAACCGCACCGGAGGTGTTTTCCGACAGTACGGAAACAGTAAACTCGCCTGTTTTCTTAATACATTCATTTGTATAATTGTCATGGTGAATACTGACAGCAATAATGGCAGGGGAAGAAGTGATTTGAAAAACCGTATTGACAATGCAGGCATTTGGACGGTTTTCACCCTTTGTGCCAATAGCATACATACCGTAAGACAGTGAACTTAAAATATCCTTATTCATAAGTATAAATACACCTCCGTGTTTACTAAGTTTAGTTTATCATATCATATTTATTGGAATTTTACAAGGAATATCAAAAAAAATATAAAATATTGTATAATTTTGAATAATCAATAACCGTCGACAGAAAAGCAAATCACAAATTGTAATTATGTATCTGCGGAAAAACCGCAGAGCCGTTTTCAGAATAATTGAATGATACATAGAATAAGACCATAGACCGCTGAGGCAACAATACTGTAAACAATGACAGGACCTGCAACGGCAAACATCTTTGTTCCGACACCCAACACATATCCCTCGCTTTTGAACTCAATAGCGGGAGAACATACCGCATTGGAAAATCCCGTAATTGGTACAATACTGCCCGCTCCCGCAAATTTAGCGAGATTGTCATACAGTCCGAGGGCTGTGACCAAAGCGGCAAGAAAGACAAGTGAAACACTGGTTAAAGCACGGGCATCTTTAATTTCCAAGCCCATATTTTGATAGGTTACAATCAGAAACTCTCCCAATACGCTGATAAAACCGCCGACCAAAAAAGCACCAAGACAGTTTTTAAAAATTTTGCTTTTGGGTGATGCTTTATCTGCCATTTTTGAAAATTCATTTGGGCTAACTTTCATATTCTTTGTCACTCCTTTATAATTGATAGTGCTATGTTTATTTTTGCTCTTTTTTTCCAAAATATTTATACAGAAAAACAACTGTATATTGTTTTAATCATTTAGAGCAAAATTCTTCTTGATAACCGTCAATATTGGTGTATAATGTTTAATGGATAGTTTTATGTATATAGAGCAGTTCGATAAATCGAATTGTCTTTTCCTCTATTAAAAACATGGATAACGGAGGATTCATTTTGAGCGAAATTTATTTGGATAATAGTGCGACAACGGTTGTCTGCCGTGAGGCCGCCGAAAAAGTTATGGAAATTATGACACAAAAATATGGCAATCCGTCCTCTTTACATTCTAAGGGAACAGAGGCCTATCGTGAGTTGGAACACGCTCGGGAAATTATTGCCCAATCATTGGGAGCAACACCGCAGGAAATTTATTTTACTTCGGGCGGTACGGAGGGAAATAATTTGTCGGTTTTCGGCACAGCCTATGCCCGCCGCAAAAGAGGAAACCGCATTGTCACAACGGCGATTGAACATTCTTCCGTAATAGAGTCTGTTCGCCGTTTGGAAAATGAGGGTTTTGAAGTTATCTGCCTTGAACCTGATAGCAGTGGCGTTGTGCCGTTGTCGTCATTCAAAGCGGCAATTAACAATAAAACAATTTTAGTCAGCGTTATGGCGGTTAATAATGAAATCGGCTCTATTCAGCCGTTTGAAAAAATACGCAAATTGATAGATGACGCCAAAGCCCCCGCTCTGTACCATATTGATGCGGTACAGGCTTACGGAAAAATTCCAGTCAAAGCTAAAAAGACAGGGGCGGATATGATAACGGTTTCCTCGCACAAAATTCATGGACCAAAAGGCGTGGGGGCATTTTATTTAAAAAAAGGTGTGCATATTCAATCATTACACTGTGGCGGTGAACAGGAACATAAAGTGCGTCCGGGAACGGAAGCACTGCCATTGATTTGCGGTTTTGCCGAAGCGGTTCGCTGTCTGCCCGATATGAACGAAGAATACCTTTATATGCAAACTTTGAACCAATATGCCCGTCAATGCCTTTCCGCACTGCCCGAAATTACAATCAATTCTGCGGAAAGCTGTTTGCCGTATATTCTCAATATATCAACGGGCTGTATCAAGTCTGAAACAATGCTGCATTTTTTGGAACAAAATCAAATTTATGTTTCCAGTGGGTCAGCGTGTGCCAAAGGCAAAAAAAGCCATGTACTTACCGCACTGCATTTGGACCAGCCCCAAGCCGATTCCGCCTTGCGAATCAGCTTTTCGAGATATAATAAAAAGGAAGATGTTGAACAGTTGACAGCCGTATTAAAGCAAGGTTTAGAGCGATTAGTTCGTTTTTCAAAATAACAAGGAGGTTTCCAAGATAAAATGAAGGAAGTTATTTTGCTGAAAGTCGGTGAGATTGTCCTGAAAGGATTGAATCGAAAGGCATTTGAAGATACGCTGATGAAAAATATAAAAAGGCGTTTGTACCGTATCGGTGCTTTTCAGGTAAAATCCGCACAATCCACAATTTGTATTACACCGCTCAACGAACAGGCAGATTTGGACGAAGCGTGTGATTGTGTTTCCAAAATTTTCGGTATTGCGACATTTTCCCGTGCCGCCGTTGCTGAAAAGGATATGGACAGTATCAAAGAAATTGCGGTTGCGTATTTGTCTGAGGTAATGCCCGATATATCTACTTTTAAGATTGAGGCAAAACGCTCTGACAAGAAGTTTCCGCTGACCTCGCCCCAAATTTGTATGGAATTGGGCGGTCATCTTTTGGATAAGTTTCCAAATCTTTCCGTCGATGTGCATAACCCTGATGTTGTTGTGACAGTGGAGGTGCGTGACACCGCCGCTTATATCCGTTATGGTGTTTTAAAAGGAGCAGGCGGTATTCCCGTTGGTACGGGCGGCAAGGCGGCTGTTTTGATTTCAGGCGGCATTGACAGTCCCGTTGCCGCATGGACAATGGCAAAGCGTGGTGTTGAACTGACAGCGGTTCATTTTGCAAGTCCTCCATATACAAGTACAATGGCAGAGGAAAAGGTCATTTCTTTGCTGAAAAAGGTTGCGGCTTATAGTGGACATATTCAAATGTATATCGTCCATTTTACGCATATCCAAGAGGAGATTCGTGATAAATGTCCGGAGGAGCTTTTTACGATTATCATGCGGCGGTTTATGATGCGTGTTGCACAGCGGATTGCCCGACAGCAGGAATGTGCGGCATTGATTACAGGTGAAAGTTTAGGACAGGTTGCGAGCCAAACGATTGGAGCGATTGCCTGTACCGATGCAGTTTGCACCATGCCCGTATTCCGTCCTTTAATCGGTATGGACAAGGAAGAAATCGTTGAGATTTCCCGTAAAATTGATACCTTTGATATTTCCATACAGCCGTATGAAGATTGTTGTACAGTCTTTACACCAAAACACCCTCGAATCAGACCGAAGGTAAATGCCGTTGAAGAGGCAGAAAAGAACCTTGATATTGATGCGTTAACGGAAGAAGCCATGCAAAACCTTAGATTGATAGAGATTAACTGAAATTCATTTTCGGGAAGGTGAAGTTTATGAATACCGAAATTTATTTTCCGAGAGAGGGCATTTCCTTTGAGGAAAGCAAAACAGAAGGCTTTGAGAATGTCGTCAAAAAATTGGCGGAGTCCGATGTACAGGTTTTATACAAAACAGAGGTTTCTTTTTTAGGGGACAGCATACAGTCAGCTCTCCGTGTTTCCAGTGAAGGTGAGGAAAAAATAGACCTTATTCTGATTGCCGATGTTTTGGATAGTGACAGTAAAGATGAGGCAACAGAATTTTTCAAAGGTATTGGTATATCCAAGAAAATTAAACGCCTTTCAGCTATTTATAAATTTGAAAAAGAGCCTGTCATTTCCAAAAAAGAACCTGCCGTTTCTGAAACAGTGGATATAATAGGAATAAGCGAGAGTAAAAAAAATAGGGCAAGCAAAAAGGCGGCACGAAAATCTCAAAAAGACAACACCGAAGAAAAAATGATGTATGCCTATTCAGGTATTTGGAACGGCATAACCGTTATATTGCTCCCAAAATACGATAAAAACGAAATTGACTTTTCCAATTTGCTTTTGGCAATTATTGATAATGGCATTTTGCACCAAACACCTCAGAAAACGGCATTTTGGCGGCGAATTATTCCGTGTTCAGGTGACAGAGCCTCCGATGTTGTACGAAAAATTATTGCCATGTTGGCGATTTGTACATTTTTAGTTTCATCTTATATGTTGGTTTATATGACGATTATTGAACCGTCCGTCAATGACAGTACTAACCAAAGTATCCGTGACCTTATCGTATCGGGTGATGAAAGCAGCAATTCATCCTCAAAACCGACAACATCAAGCGGTTCGGAAAGTTCCAAGCCCAAAACAGTTTTAGGCGATTTTGAAAGACTGTTGGCAACAAATTCCGATACAGTCGGCTGGATTAAAGTACCAAATACCATGATTGATTATGTTGTTGTACAGCCCAAAGATGGCAAGGACAAGGAATATTATCTGTATCGTGATTTCTTTGATGAATACAGCAAGTATGGCACATTGTTTGTTGATTACCGCAGCAGTATAGAATCGAAGAATATCATTATACACGGACACCATATGCAGGACGGGCGTATGTTCGCAAACCTTTTGTATTATCAGAGTTTGGATTTTTATCAGGGAACGCCGACATTTACTTTTAACAGTATTTATGAAAAGAGTACATGGAAGATTATTTCCGTTTATAAAACCAATACGGACGAAAGTCAGGGCGAAATTTTCAACTATTTCCGTGGTGATTTCAGTTCCGATTCCGACTTTTTGAATTATGTATATCAAATTCGTATGCGTTCAATTTTTAACTGTCCTGTTGATGTCAATGAGGACGATACTTTAATTACATTGTCAACCTGTGCGTATGACTTTGACGGTTTCCGTTTTGTTGTTGTAGCCCGTAAAGTCAGAGAGGGCGAGAGCGAAAGCGTTGACACCGCACAGGCAACATTAAACAGCAATCCGCTCTATCCCGAAATTTGGTACAAAACAAACGGCGGTACAGCTCCAATTGTAACATCTTTTGAACAGGCATACAAAAATGGCGAATTATCATGGTATCTTAACCCGAACAATGTTCAGTGGGATTATGACGAGGAAGCGGCGAAAGCGGAGTCGCTCAAAAATGCCAAGAAAAATGCAATTAACCGTTTAACAGAAGCTATTGCCGAAAACAGTTACCGCAGTAATGAACAGGCGGAAGTTGACAGCTTGTATGAAGAATATACAAAAGCAATAAATACAGCGGAAACCAATGAAAAAGTTTCCTCTCTCTATGATGAAGCTTTGCATAAATTACAGAATATTAAGACAGACCAACAGCTTTCAACGGAGGAATCCCAAGCCGCAAGCCAACAAGCAGAAGAGAGCCGTCTTGCGGAAGAAAGCCGTTTGGCGGAGGAGAGCCGTTTAGCTGAGGAAAGCCGACAGCTTGAAGAAGCACGCAAAAACGGTAAAACACAGATTGACAATATCAATACATCAGGAAATTATACAGACGCTCAAAAGCAGAAATTCAGTGACTTGAAACAGTATTATAAAACGCTTGTCGATAATGCCGATTCCTCAGCACAGATTTCTGAATATGTCAGTGGCTGTCAAAGTGAAATTGGTTACTATATGGGATTGTATGACGAGGAAAATCGTCAGCAATCCTCTGAACAATCGTCCGAACAGCCCTCTGAGGAATCGCCTTCCGACGAACCCTCAGAAGAGCCGTCCCATGAAGAACCAAGTACAGAAGAACCCTCCGAAACCGGCGAACCGACTGATGAATAATAAACAGCCTTGAAGAAAAGTGTGGTGCATGATTTTGGACTATGAAATTATATTTTATCATGCCGGAATGACGGCGGAAAATGAAAATGCCCTAACAAAAGCATTAGCGGTTTTGCCTATGGTTCAGACGGGGGCTTGTGCCGCAACAACGCCCAAAGACCTTGCAAAAGAACTGTCAAATTCACTTTCCCGTGTCAAATCTGTGTTTATCATTGGCGGATTGGACGGCGGTACACAAAGTACGGAACGCATTTTATCAAAAATTTTGTCGGGTAAAAAGTCGGATTTGACTTCCAACAAAATTGAGTTGCCGAATGTCAGCGAAAAAGGGTATTTTATCCGCTGTATGGACCAAACGATTGTGGTTTTACCAGATAATTCACAAGTTATCGAGCGTATGATTGCCAATCCTGTTTTATCGGAATTAGAAAAGGTTTATAGCCTCAAAAGAAAAGAACAAGATGAATACCCTAATATAAGAGAGATTTCCAACAAATTGGATACACAGCTTTCCGATGCTGCCCGCACAAGAGTGACCACACCAAAGGTTGCAGTTTTGGCGGAGGAAATCCAAGAGCGTTCAAGGGGAGCGAAGCTAGCAATCAGTATCCTGTTGTTTTTTGCAGGAGCAGAATTTCTTGCGGCGGTCATTTTGTATTTAATTTTTTACATACTGTAATCGACCATTTCGTTTACATATTTCAATTAAATAAGGGGAAAACCTGCAATCGAGGTTTTCCCCTTATTTTTATACTATTCTTATGATTTGTTCATACAGTAAAATGTATCTTGTCAAGATGTTTTTATTGTCATGGTAATGTCCAAAGAACCACTTTTTAAATTTAACGCTTTCCGAAATCCTATCAAAATATTCGGTCAATTCATCGGCTTTGTAAAAATCACCGAAAAGTTCGGAAACAATATGCTGAGGACAACAGTGGCTTATAATGAAATCAACTTCATTCCCATTTTCGGCAAGCGTTTTCAATCCGAAATCCATTTCTTCCTGATTGGGCATTTCTTGACACCACCAGGATTGATGATTAACACGAAAGAGTTTGCCCGCTTTGCTCATACGCTTGCATTTTTCTTTCAACTCTTTGGTACTTTTAAAATCTTTGGCATCAAGTATGCCGTCCCGAATATCATGACTTCTTGCACCGCCGAAAACAAAAAACTTTTTGCCACACAGATTAAAAACATATCCACGCATAAGATGATATATGTTGTTTCGGATTTTATGGGCTTTTCCGTCGTGAAAATCAACAATTTCAAATTCATTACTGTATAGGCGGTCAAAGTTTTCATGGTTTCCATCTACGAACAATAGGGTAAAACTTTTGCTTTCAAGCCATTTCAGCCACCACTGTTCATTATTATCATCATTCCATAAACCGAAATCGCCGCATACGATAACAAAATCTTCATGCGTCATTTCTTTTTGTTCAGGAAAATTTTGTGTGGAAAACCGTTGCCATTCTCCATGACAATCGCCTGTAATGTATATCATAAATTTTCACCGCCTTTTTGAATTAAGAAAAAACCTCAGTTCCGATACAAAGTATCAAAACTGAGGTTCTGGTGCCGGTGGCCGGACTCGAACCGGCACGGTGTCACCACCGGTGGATTTTGAGTCCACTACGTCTGCCAATTCCATCACACCGGCATTTCCGAGTGCTTTTTTATTATACGACTTTAATTTATAATTGTCAAGCCTTTTTTAAAAAAAATTATAAAATTTTTTTTAAAAGTAAGAATTTTGTTGTCTTGACAAAGTATTATTCGATAAGTAAAATATAGAAAAATATAGAAGAAAGAGTGGAAAAATCTATGGCAACAGAAACGATAAAGACAGAAAGACTGACCTTGCGGAAGTTCCGCATAGATGATGCGGAGGCTATGTATGAAAATTGGGCATCTGATAGTGAAGTTACAAAGTTTTTAACATGGCCGCCTCATGAAAGCATAGAGGTGACAAAATATGTTTTGGAGCTGTGGGTTAAGGAGTACGAAACCGATTTTTGCTATAAATGGGCAATCGTATATAATGACGGCAGCGACAGACCTATCGGCAGTATCGGCGTTGTAGCCCATGAAGATACAGTCGGCATGGTTGCAATCGGCTATTGTATCGGAAAGAAATATTGGCATAAAGGTATAACATCGGAGGCATTGCAAGCCGTTATTGATTTTCTGTTTAAACAAGAGGGAATTAACCGTATAGAGGCAAGACATGATGTCAATAATTCCAATTCAGGCAGGGTTATGCAAAAATGCGGTATGACTTATGAGGGAACATTACGGCAAATTGGCAGAAATAATACAGGATTGTGCGATTGCTGTTACTATGCAATTTTAAAAGAAGATTATATAAAGGGCAAACAGTAAAAATATTTTTTGGTCATACAAAATCTGAAAAAAATAGAGTTCGCAACTTTTTTTCCGAGATTATTGGAAAATATTATGATATTATTAAAGCACAAAAGCACAGACAGCAATCCTTACATACGACTTTTAATCGTACAAGTAATAATGTGCTTTGTAAAGACACAAACAGCGGTACTTAATGGTATATGAATAGCATACGGGTTCAAATCCCGATTGTGTCTTGCTAAAAAATAAAGGCACTGACAGCAAATATTAGGAGAAAAAATCATTCCAGATTTTATATAAACAGTGCCTTGTTATAATATGATTTCCAAAACAGTTATCCTTAAGCAATCGAGATGAAAAGCACAGACAGCAATCCTTACATACGACTTTTAATCGTACAAGTAATAATGT
>JBJEQG010000086.1:1418-2954 GCA_051881635.1 Acutalibacteraceae bacterium | reverse complement strand
AAAAGCACAGACAGCAATCCTTACATACGACTTTTAATCGTACAAGTAATAATGTGCTTTGTAAAGACACAAACAGCGGTACTTAATGGTATAGCATACGGGTTCAAATCCCGATTGTGTCTTGCTAAAAAATAAAGGCACTTACAGCAAATATTAGGAGAAAAAATCATTCAGATTTTATATGAACAGTGCCTTGTTATAATATGATTTCCAAAACAGTTATCTGTAAACAATCCTGATAAAAAGCACAGACAGCAATTTTGATACGACTGTCAATCGTAAATTATGTGCTTTGAAAAGACACAAACAGCAATATTTAAGGCAATGACTTAGATGGTAAGGTACTGCAACTGATAAGGTTGCAGTATAAGGGGTTCGATTCCCTTTCATTAAAAAATTGTGTCTTGTCGAAAAATAAAGGCACTGACAGCAAATATTTTTATATTGGGGATATAAAAAAACAGTGCCTTGTTAAAAACTTTAAAAAGGAGGGATTTTCCCATGTTGGAATATCTTAAAAAACAATCAAACGAAACCTTAACCGAAAATGGTGCGGTTACAAACGCAAGTACAAATTCCGATTGCCTTGACTTTTTCTCGACAGTCGGAGCAATCCGAAACGCCGAAAAAGAAGAAATCCTTAACCGTTTTATAAGAGCTTATACGGAAAATCCCGATATAGCTATGAAGACCCTGTTTTTTGCCCGTGATGTTCGGGGCGGTTTGGGTGAACGCCGTGTTTCACGCATTATTATGAATTGGCTTGCAAACAATAAGCCCCAATCGGTGCAGAAAAACATCGAGTATATTGCAGAATACGGTCGCTATGATGATTTGCTTGCCCTTTTGGGTACAAAATGCGAAAAGGACGCTATTGAATACATAAAGAAACAGCTTGATACCGACTGTAAGAATTTGGAACAGGGGGAGAATGTTTCCCTGTTGGCAAAATGGTTGCCGTCCGTCAATGCCTCCAATTCCAATACAGTTCGTAATGCCAAAAAGCTGTGTCATGCCCTTGATATGACAGAGGCGGCATATCGTAAAACGCTTGTACGGCTTCGCAAGAAAATTCAAATTATCGAGAATAACCTCCGAGAGAAAGACTATTCCTTTGATTACGAGAAACAGCCCTCCAAAGCCCTGTATAAGTATCGGGCGGCTTTTCTCCGCAACGATAAGGAACGCTATAATGAATTTCTCAAAAAGGTTAATTCAGGTGAGGCGGTTATGCACACAGGCTCGCTTGCACCGTATGAACTTGTTGAGCCTTTTATTCAAAAATTTTATCGTTGGAACGGTTGTTCCTTAAAAGACGCTTCTGAGGAAGAATTGACCGTTTTGAATACCACATGGAACGCATTACCGAACTATTGCGACAGCCGAAACGCCCTTGCGGTTATTGACACTTCCGGTTCAATGTATACACAATTAAATCCGAGTCCGGCATCTGTGGCACTTTCACTTGGTCTTTATTTTGCGGAACGCAATACAGGTGTATTCAAAAACCATTTCATCATGTTTTCGGAAAAGCCC
>JBJEQG010000086.1:0-1318 GCA_051881635.1 Acutalibacteraceae bacterium | reverse complement strand
AATGAATGAACAGGGTGTCATGCTTGTTTCCGGTTGTACACCGAAATTGTTTTCAATGATTGCAGGCATGACAACACCTTATGAATTTATGCTGAGCGTTTTGAACTCGGAACGCTATGCAAAGATTACGGCATAATCCATTTTCTAAAATTACAGAGAGGGGAGGTAAACCCGATGTACCATACAATTCAACAAAAGCTGAAAGAAATTGAACAAAGCAAAAATGTAAAAATACTGTATGCCGCCGAGTCAGGCAGTCGTGCATGGGGATTTGCCTCGCCAGACAGCGATTATGATGTTCGTTTTATTTATGTTTGCCAACCGGAGGAGTATCTAAAAATTATACGCCCAAGAGATGTTATTGAAGGGCAGCTTGATGAAGTTTTTGATATTAACGGCTGGGATATTCAAAAGGCCTTGCGATTGCTTAATAAATCCAATCCAACGCTGTTCGAGTGGGCAAGTTCACCTGTTGTTTATTGTGACACGCCACAATGGAGAGCTTTGAAACCGCTGATTGACCGCTATTTTTCCTCCAAGTCGGGAATGTATCATTATTTGAGTATGGCGGTTAAAAACTATCGTGAATATCTCAAAGGCGATATGGTAAAGATAAAAAAGTATCTGTATGTTTTGCGTCCGATTTTGGCTTGTAAATGGATTTTAGACCATCATACACCGCCGCCCATGTTGTTTTCGGATTTAGTCAATGCCGAACTTGAACCCGATATGAAACCGTATATCGACACCATTCTTGAAATAAAAAAGAATGTATCGGAAAAAGAACTTATGCCCAAAATGAAAGCCGTCAATTTATATATTGAGCGTATGATTGAAACATTAAACGAAAGTATAAAATCCATACCCTCAGAAAAACCGCAAGGCATGGAACCTTTGGAAACTGTTTTTGCTCATATATTAAAAGAGATTTGGAGTATATAATCAAATAAAATAAGGGAGAAACCCATATTTAAATTGAGGTTTCTCCCTTAATTTTTTTGTCTTAATACGGCTATTGGATTTTAATTTTTGACCGTAACCAATTTATAGTAGGTGCGTGCAGTCAGGATATAAACAATAATATAGAATAAAGTAAAGATGGCAAAACAAGTCAATGTGCATATCAGTAAAGTTTCCGCACTTGCAAGAACCAACATCTTGACAAGTTGGAGAATAATCGGATAAGCAAAAATAATATGAATACCTGCTACAATTAACGGTAAGAAAAAGACCGTCAGAATTTGAGAGCGAATGGATTTTTTGATGTCATGATAATCCAATCCGACTTTTTGCATAATCTCAAAGCGTTCTCTGTCCT
>JBJEQG010000085.1:0-3483 GCA_051881635.1 Acutalibacteraceae bacterium | reverse complement strand
TCAACCGCAAAATCCCCGTTTTCTATTTTCATGTCCATAGGCTTAAACCTCCCTGCCGTTAATCAATACACGCCCGTCATTTTTTAGGAGAATAACCGCACCGCCCGCCGAATAAAGCATTAGCTCTCCTTCCTCCAATCGTTCAGTGTTTTCATGCAGAACACCCAGACAAACCGTCCCCGCCTCAGTTGAAACCACAACCGCCTGTTCACCTTTTGGTGGTGCATAGGCAATACCGCTCGGTGCTGCCATGTGGTATTCTCCACAACCGTCTTTTCCGTAACCGCTCAAAGCGGCTGTGCCGTTGTCGGAAATTTCCGTCAATTCGGAATTGTACTCTTTTTGACGGTTTTCCGTCAAATTTTGTGTCCACCACATTTTTTATTCCTCCCCGTTTTCGTGTGCAACCGTCAAATCCGTTGTTTCTCCGTTCATATTCTTTCGGTAGGTCAATGCCGTTAAGATACCGTCCTTTTGCCCCTCAGCAATTATTTTTGTTCCGAGTGGATATAACAGACACCCGACACATCGCATTTCCGTATATTCATAAGCTCTGTTGCCCTGTGCAATCAGACTTTCACCGCTGTTTACGGAACGGCTGACGGTGTTGGCGGCATTAAGATAACGAATACGGCAAATGTTCAGCTTTTTTGCCAACGGATTTTCCTCCGCTATTTCATACCCTGCCCCACTTCGTCCACGGGTATAGACTTTTGATATGACCGCATAACGCTTTTTCGTATGCGAACGCTCCGCCATGATTTTCGGGGATAAAATTACGGTTTGTTCCTCCCGATTGTCGGAAACATCAATCATGCCGTCCATACGGACTTTCGGCTCTGCTCCGCCACAAGAGGACTGAAACATTTGTAATACACGCCAGACGCTTAAACCTTTTGTTATACTTAATTCTCCGTTTAAAATTCTGTTCTCGCCGATATAGCTTTCAAAGCCTAACGGCTGAATATGCCGCCTGAAAATTTCGTCCATGCTCGGTTTATGGTAAATCTGCGGTGACGCTTCATTATCCAAAAGCAACGCCGCCATACTTCGTGCAGCAATTTCAACCAAAACCGCTGCCGCTGTCTGCGTTTCCGTCTGTTCGTCCACAATGCCCTTAAATATAACTTTGCCGTCATGTTCCACACAAACAAATGCAAAATCTCGATTGCATACATCACACGCCAAAACAAGTGTCAAGGCGTCTGCCACTGCCTCTTTATCTCTGTCCAAAACAACGGAAACCGCATTTTCAAAAACAACCGTTTTTCCATTCGTATCCGTCAAAACATACTTCATCTCAAAACAATCCTTTCGCCTGTTGTCAGCACTCTGTCGGGACGGGCAATTTGAGGATTAAGTTTCAAAAGCACTTCAACGGCAATTTCGGTTCGTGTGGCAATCTGCCATAAACATTCCCCCTCCAAAACCGCTGTGCTTTGTTTCCAATCATTTACCGCTGCTGTGCAGACCTCACGAAACACAAAGCTGTATGCAACCGCATTATCGTGGTCCTCCTCCAACAGTTTCAAACTTGAACAAACGGCGGTTATTCTTCCGAAAGACGGTAAATACAACGCATGACTGCCGCCACTCTGTACAACCTCTCGCAAACGCTCAAACTGTTCCAACGCATTTGCACCGAAAAATTCTCCCTCACCTTTGATTGTCCGTCCGTTATCTCCGAAATCCCAAACGGTATTGTTTCCATTGGGAATTTTCTGTTCGGCAATTTTCCTCTCGGTCGTGATTTCAATTTTTGAGGGCAAAGGCTCAAAAACAAAACTGCCGTAACTCATCTTATTTCCGCCCGTCATACTGAACACCTCCGTCAATCGTCAGATTTTGGGGATAACGACGCACATCACGCTCCAACGCCTGTGATATTGACAAAAGAGAAACATTCCTATCCTGAAAAACCAATCCCGACTTTTCAAAAATATCATACATATCTTTCATACTGCCGTTTCCTCCCAATCCTCACATATAAATACCCATGTTTCATACACTTTCCCGTCTTTGACAGTCCATTCCCTTTTTGTCCAAAAGCATGACGGACAACAGATTTTACGGTTTCCACCGACAATCTCAATCCGACATTCGTCCTCAAAAACAATGTTTTCGTCAGTCAAAAGAACTTTCTCCAAACAAACCGTACATTCCGTACCGAAATCGACTATACCGGCACTGTTGTTTTGCATACAGGAGCGTACTTTGTGCATACGGCGTGAACGGGATAAGCTCAACTGCTCCGCTCCCGCAACAAACTGCCCGTCAATATAAATTTTGATGTCCTTTGTATTCAAAAAGCTGTTCACGCTGTCCCCTCCAAAACACCGCACAATGTTAAATGCAAAACGCATTTCATCGCCAAAAATGCCGTATCATAACTGCACTTATCCTGTTCAATCCGCAAAATATATCCCTCGCTGTCGCACAGTTCCAAACAATGCCGCACTTCTTCCACAAAATCTGCACACGATTGACTTTCTTTTTCCGTTGTCCAAACCGTCACCGCAACCGTAACCTGTTCAACCCTTTGTCCAATCAACGGTATGGTTTTGACCTGTGGCGTTCCGAAAACAATCCGTCGGTTTTTAAGCGGAGTTTTGAGCGTTTCCGTTTCATAGGCAAAGAAAACATTTTCCATACGCTCTCCCAATCTTTCCTTTAACACCTCTACCACAACCGCACCTCCATTATTTTATCCTTTGCGAACCGTCACACGGGCATAAGCCGTTTGGTCGTTGATATGCACCAACTCCACAGCGATGACCGTAAATTTTTCCTCACCAACGGAAATTTCGTCCCCACGATTTAAATGCACCGCCAATTCCTTTTCGCAAATCAAAAGGCGGTTTTTGCTGTCTGCCAATCCGTTTTCGGTCGGCACATCTCCCATATAACCGCTTTCACTGCCCAACGCTCCCGAAACAACACCATATCCGCAATAAATTTCTCCGCCGATTGCCGCTCTCACATACTGTCCCACTGTACGCAACGCCCTTCCCATATCTTCCAAAATAAACATCATATCCTCCTGAATACGAAATCCGTATCTTTAACCAAATCTTTTATATCGTTCAGTGCCTGAACCCACAAAATTCTTGCCGCCTCAGTATTTACGGCACTTACACCGCCAACATGAATATCCTTGATCTGATAACCGCCGCTTGGCATTTTTGCCGTTTTGACCAGCACATAACGATAGTATGCCAGAGCCGCCGCCGCTCGGCAAAGTTCATTTTCATAAAGCACCTCGCTGTTTTTATCAACCAACATCACACGCAAACTTTCCTCCGCACCCTTACACAGTGCATAATACGCCATGCCCTCCTCAGCCGAAACGCCAACCAAATCCGCAAACAATTCCACAATTTTTACCGTTTTCACTTCTCTCACTCCTTTAAAGCAGGGCGTTGCCCCGCACCCCACCAAAGGCTCTGCCTTTGGAAACCGCAAGCCTTTGAAAAGGCTTGACCT
>JBJEQG010000084.1:0-3495 GCA_051881635.1 Acutalibacteraceae bacterium | reverse complement strand
CTTCAAAAATTTTCATGGTTTTCATGTCCTTTCATTATATAATAAATTAACACAGTTCGACAAAATCAAAGTTTAGGTCAAGCCTTTTTAAAGGCTTGCAGGGTCGAGGGACAGCGTTCCTCGTGGAGGTTTGGAGGCAAAGCCTCCAACAGTCTGTGTTCGTCCCATAGAGATTATTTGTTCTCCTGATTATCAAAATTTAAGATATGTCCCATTTTATCTTTTTTGGTTCTCAGATAGAAAAGGTCATATGGCGTCGGGTCAATCTGAATTGGCACTCTTTCCGTAATTTCCAAACCGTAATCTTCCAAGCTGTACACCTTATCGGGATTGTTCGTCAGCAAACGCAAAGTTTTTGCTCCTAAGTCACGCAAAATCTGTGCCCCGATATAATATTCCCTCATATCACTCGGAAACCCTAACGCAATATTGGCTTCAACCGTATCCATACCCTGCTCTTGAAGTGCATACGCTTTAATTTTGTTTACAAGACCGATACCTCTGCCCTCCTGACGCATATAAAGCAAAATTCCTCTGCCCTCTTTTTCAATCTGCGTCATTGCCGCCGCCAACTGCTGTCCGCAATCGCACCGTAATGAACCAAATGTATCTCCTGTCAAACATTCGGAGTGTACACGGCACAAAACATTTGCACCGTCCCCAATATTACCCTTAACCAAAGCAATATGATGTTCGCCGTTCAGCTTATTGATGTACGCATGGGCTTTAAATGTTCCGTATTTTGTCGGCATATCTGCCACAGCAACACATTCAACAAGAATTTCATGCTTTTTGCGGTAGGCTTGCAAGTCCTTGATTGTTATAAACGGCAAATTAAACTTTTGTGCCATTTCTATCAATTCAGGCGTTCTCATCATTGTTCCGTCTTCACGCATGATCTCACAGCACAAACCACATTCCTTTAAGCCAGCCAAACGCATAAGGTCAACCGTTGCTTCGGTATGTCCGTTGCGTTCAAAGATACCGTTTTTGCGTGACAAAAGCGGAAACATATGTCCCGGACGGCGGAAATCTTCGGGACGGGCGTTATCGTCTGCCACCGCCATAGCGGTAATACTGCGTTCCGCCGCCGAAATACCCGTTGTGGTTTTCACATGGTCAATCGACACCGTAAAAGCGGTTTCATGGTTATCGGTATTTTGCGTTACCATTTGCGGCAACTGCAATTTACGAATATAATATTCGGACATCGGCATACAAATCAACCCTTTGGCATGTGTTGCCATAAAGTTGATGTTTTCCGTTGTTGCAAATTCGGCGGCACAAATTAAATCGCCCTCATTTTCACGGTCGGGGTCGTCCGTCACCAAAATAAGTTTACCTGCTCTTAAAGCCGTTAAAGCCTCATCAATCGTATTATACTGAAACATTATCCTGCCTCCTCAATTTATGTTAAAAACCGTATTGGTTCAAAAAATCCTTTGTAATTCTGCTTTGGGGCGTTTTCTTTTCCAGTGTTTCAAAACTCAAAAGCCGCTCAACATATTTTCCGACAATATCGTTTTCCAAATTAACCGTATCGCCGATTTTGCGTTGGGAAAGCGTTGTCTGCCCCTGTGTATGCGGAATAATCGCCACACCGAAACGATTGCCTTCAACTTCCGTCACCGTCAAACTGATACCGTCAATCGCCACTGAACCTTTTTCGATAATATATTTAATCACTCGGTCGCTTGTTTGAACCGTATAACGCACGGCTATACCGTCCTGCACAATCGCCGCAATCGTTCCCGTACCGTCAATATGCCCCGAAACAATATGTCCGCCAAATCGTCCGTTAGCCGCCATAGCTCGTTCCAAATTGACACTGTCCCCAACCGTCAGTTGACCCAAAGCGGAGCGGTTTAGGGTTTCATGCATGACATCGGCACAAAAACCGCTTTTATTAAATGCGGTCACCGTCAGGCAAACGCCGTTGACGGCAATACTGTCCCCAAGATGTATATCTTCAATGACGGTTTGGGCATTGATTGTCAAAACAGCAGACGATTTTCCGTTTTGAATTTTGCAAACCTTACCGATTTCCTCAACAATCCCCGTGAACATTCGGTATCACATCACTTTCTATCAAAAAATCCTCTCCGATTTTTTCTATGGAGCGTGTTTTCAACGGATAGGCTTGTGCGGGACTGTCCACACCGACACCGCCCACAGGTGTTTTTGCCATTACACCGCCAAAAATTTTAGGTGCAATATAAGTTTGCACACGGTTGACAATACCGCTCCTTAATGCGGCTTCATTCAGTGCCGCACCGCCTTCCAAAATGACACTGTCAATTTTTTCCGCACCGAGTTTGTCCATAAGAACATTCAAATCAATATGTCCGTCCTTTGTCGGCACAAGCATAATTTCACACTGTTTATTTATATAGGGCTTTTGACGCTCGGTATCCATACAAGCTGTTGCAATTATTGTCCGTACCTCAGCGGCGGTCTGAACAATGCGGCTGTCAAGCGGCGTTTTCAAATGGGTATCGCAAATAATGCGGATTGGATTTTTACCGCCGTCCTTGCGACAAGTCAAAAGCGGATTGTCCGCCAAAACCGTCCCCACACCTACCATAATTGCCATATAACGGTGGCGGTCAGCGTGAACACGCTGTCGGGCAGGCTCAGAAGTAATCCATTGAGAAAGTCCCGTATGTGTTGCAATTTTGCCGTCCATAGTCATGGCATATTTCATAATGACATACGGTCTTTTTTGTGCAATAAACCAAAAGAAATGCTCATTTAAACGGTCACATTCCTCTTTCAGTACATGGTCTGTCACTTCAATGCCATGCTCTTTTAGAATATTTTTGCTCTTGCCTTTGACAAGCGGATTGCAATCGTCCGAACCGATAATGACACGGGAAAGTTTATTTTCAATAATTGCCTCTGTGCAAGGCGGTGTTTTTCCATAATGACAGCATGGCTCTAATGTAACATAGATTGACGCTCCTTCCGGCGATTCCGTACAATTTGCAAGGGCATTGCGTTCGGCATGAAGTTGACCGTAACACTCATGCCACCCTTCACCGATAATTTTCCCATTCTTAACAACAATCGCTCCTACCATAGGATTTGGGTTTACAAAGCCCATACCATTTTTTGCAAGCTCCAAAGCTCTCGCCATATAAAATTCATCTTGCTCTGCCATTTCTTCATCTCCTATCATTTCGAAATTTTTATTAGCTCATGCTAACTTTTGTGGCAAAATAAAAAACCGCACCGAAAAAATCGGAACGGTTATTCAATCTCACACAGAAAAAAGCCTTTGCCTTGTGGCAAAACACTTTCATTTGTATTCTCCTATCCAGACTGTACTGTCGGCTTTGGAATTTCACCAAATCCTGCCTAAACAAAAGGCTCGTGGGCTATACCACCGGTCGGGAATTTCACCCCGCCCCGAATACAATATTTAATTTACACCTTTATTATACATACATATACTTTTCTTGTCAAGCCATACAAAAAGCATTTTCTTTGCCTTAT
>JBJEQG010000083.1:0-3508 GCA_051881635.1 Acutalibacteraceae bacterium | reverse complement strand
GAGAGCTGAACCCGTACAGCTCACACCCGAAAGTACGCCTTCATGGGTCAAGGTCGGCAAAGATACTAACGGCATTGAAATGAACCAATATTTTGTTGAACACCCCGAAATGCTGTGCGGCACAATGCAAATGGTATCAGGGCAACATGGCATGAGAAGTGCGTGTGTAGCCAATGAGGGCGAAAATCTTAAAGATAAACTTCATGACGCTTTAAGCCATTTGCATGGTGAAATCAAGCCGATTGAGGTTGAACAGCCAATGCAGCAGGTCGGCAATTCCGCCGTTCAGGTTGCCGTTCCCGAGGAAGTCCGTTTAGACAGCTTTTTTCTTTCTGACGGCAAAGTTTATTTTTATGGTGTTGAGGGTGTTCTTGAACCTACTTTTAACTTTAAGAAAAACGCTTCTTCAAAGGTAATTAAAGAGGGCTTGGAACGCATAACTGCCATGATTGAGGTTCGGGACTGTGCAAGGGAACTGCTTGCCATGCAGCTTGATGAATATACAGGCGAAGAACTTGTCAAAGTACAGCAGGATAAACTCAATACCGCATACGATAACTTTGTTGCAAAGTACGGTCGCTTAAATGACGAACAAAACACGAAACTCTTTAAAGGCGATTGCTCGCTGCCACTTCTCAAATCTTTGGAAGTCGTGGACAGTCAGGGGGCTTTTGTCCGTAAAGCGGATATATTTACCAAACGCACCATTAAAGCTCATAAAACCGTACTGTGTGCGGATACTTCTGCGGACGCTTTGGCAATTACAATGTCCGAGAAAGCAAAAGTTGACTTGGACAAGATGTCCAACCTTACAGGCTTTACAAAAGATAAGATTATTGAGGATTTGAAAGGCGTTATCTACCGTATGCCTTATACGGACGATTATGTTATGGCAGATGAATATCTGTCAGGCAATATACGGGAAAAGTTGGCTTTGGCACGGCAGGCACAAAAGGAACAGGGCGGTTACGAACAAAATGTTCAGGCATTAACAGATGTTATGCCGAAACCTTTGGACGCAAGCGAAATTGATGTGCGGTTGGGAGCAACATGGATTAAGCCGGAATATATACAGCAATTCATGTTTGAAACCTTTGGTACACCGTCATATTTGAAACCGACAGGTGTCGATATACTTGATCGTGGTAAAAAAATTGTCAGTGTTCAGTTTTCCGCCGCAACGGGAAAATGGAACATTGCGAATAAGTCCGCAGATAAAGGTGTTAATGCCTGCACTAAATACGGCACACCCGAAAAATCCGCATACCAAATCTTGGAGGACACGCTCAATCTGAAAACATCAAAGGTCTTACGCCATGTTATGGTTGACGGCAAAGAAAGAGATCAGGTTGATCCGGATAAAACGGCGGCGGTTCAGCAAAAGCAGGAATTGATTAAAGAAAAATTCAAAGAATGGATTTTTGCCGAAAAATCCCGCAGAGATGAGATAGTTAATACCTATAACATTCTTTTCAATTCGGTCCGTCCCCGTGAGTATGACGGTCAGTTCCTAAACTTTGTCGGTATGAACCCAGAAATTACACTTCGTCCCCATCAGCTTAACGCCGTTGCTCATGCACTCTATGGCGGTAATACCCTGTTGGCTCATGAAGTCGGTGCAGGCAAAACATTTGAAATGATAGCGATTGCCATGGAAGGCAGACGGCTCGGACTGCACCATAAAAGTCTGTTTGCCGTTCCGAACCATTTAACCGAGCAAATGGGTGCGGATTTTTTAAAACTTTATCCGAATGCCAATGTTCTTGTTGCAACAACAAATGACTTTAAAAAGGAAAACCGCAAAGCCCTGTTCGCTAAAATAGCCACAGGTGACTATGACGCTGTTATCATCGGGCATAGTCAGCTTTCCAATATTCCGATTTCAAAAGAGCGTCAGGAAAGGTTCATCAAAGAGCAAATTGATGAACTTGCAAGCGGTATTATTGAATTGAAAAATCAAAACGGCGAAAAATACCAAATCAGTCAACTTGAAGAAAGCAAAAAAAGATTGGAAAAGAAATTGAATGACCTTTTGGACACACCGAAAGATGATGTTGTAACCTTTGAAGAACTTGGTATTGACAAGTTGTTTATAGATGAGGCACATGAGTTTAAAAATCTGTTTTTGTCAACAAAAATGCAGAATGTATCTGGTATCGCAACGAACAACAATGTTCAAAAAACGGCGGATTTGTACATGAAATGCAAATATCTTGATGAGCTGACGGGCGGCAAGGGTATTGTTTTTGCAACGGGTACGCCCGTATCCAATACCATGTGCGAAATTTACAACATGATGAGATATTTGCAAGCCGGTTTGCTTGAAAAAACGGGATTGAAGAACTTTGACGCATGGGCAACAACATTCGGCGAAAATGTAACGGCTTTGGAGCTTGCACCGGAAGGAACGGGCTACCGCATGAAAACACGCTTTGCAAAGTTTTACAATCTTCCTGAATTGATGTCGATGTTCAAGGAATGTGCGGATATTCAGACTGCCGACACACTTCATCTTCCTACTCCCGAATGCAGCATACATAATATTTCCGTTCCGCCAACGGAAACACAAACCGAATTGGTTGCAGCTTTGTCCGAAAGAGCCGCCAAAGTTCATCGACGCTTGGTTGAACCCAATGTTGATAATATGTTGAAAATTACAACGGACGGTCGGAAAATCGGTCTTGACCAACGGCTTATTAACCCTGACTTGCCCGATGAACCGGGTACAAAGGTTAATATGTGCGTCAATAATGTTTTTAGAATATGGGACGAAACACAGGAGCAAAAGCTGACACAGCTTATTTTCTGCGATTTTTCAACGCCAAAAGGCGATGGTTCGTTTAATCTTTATGATGACATTAAACAAAAACTTATTGCAAAAGGTGTTCCCGAAAACGAAATCGCATTTATCCATGACGCAACAAATGAAGTACAGAAAGAACAGCTTTTTGCAAAGATTCGTGCGGGTGAAGTTCGTGTCCTTATCGGCTCAACAGCAAAAATGGGTGCAGGAACGAATGTTCAGGACCGACTGATCGCAAGCCATGACCTTGACTGTCCGTGGAAACCGTCTGATATGGAACAGCGTCGGGGGCGTATGGTGCGGCAGGGCAACAGCAACGCCCATGTTCATCTTTACCGTTATGTAACCGAAAAAACCTTTGACGCATACCTGTTCCAAATGCTTGAAAACAAACAGAAATTCATCTCTCAGATTATGACAAGCAAATCCCCTGTCCGTTCCTGTGATGATGTTGATGAGGCAGTTCTCTCATATGCTGAGGTTAAGGCTCTCTGTGCAGGTGACCCAAGAATAAAGGAAAAAATGGAGTTGGATATAGAGGTTGCAAAACTGAAACAAGCCGAAGCACACTACAAAAAAGAGCAGTATACATTAGAGGATACTGTGGTAAAACTTAAAAAGCAAAAAGAGGAGTTGGAGGCTGTCATTCCAAAAATGCAAAACGATCTTCTAACCTGTCAAAACGAACATCCGCCTGTTTTTGAC
>JBJEQG010000082.1:0-3514 GCA_051881635.1 Acutalibacteraceae bacterium | reverse complement strand
GTTGAAGCAGGAATTTTCTCAATATGGGTATTTTTGTCCATATTTTGAGTAGCAGGATAATGAATGAAAATACGCACATCACAGCCGAAAGCAGACGGCTTTTATATGCCAGCAGAATTTTCGCCGCATTACGGCTGTATCATGATTTGGCCGCACCGTCGTGATTCTTGGCAATATGGCGGTTATGCTGCCCAAAAAGCCTTTGTTCAGGTAATAGAAGCGATTGCCGAAAGTGAGAAAGTTACGGTTTGTACTCCTGCCGAACATTATGACAATGCCCGTTTTGCTTTGTCCTCAAAGGTTCGTGTAGTTGAAATGAGTTCCGATGACTCTTGGGCAAGAGATGTTGCTCCAACATTTGTGACAAACGGTAAGGTCATTCGTGGCATTGATTGGGGATTCAACGCTTGGGGCGGTTTAGAAGACGGTTTATATTTTCCGTGGGATTTTGATAACAAAATGGCACGAAAACTCTGTGACCTCTATAACAAAGATGTTTATAATGCCCGTCATTTCATATTAGAGGGCGGTTCTATCCATTCAGACGGCGAGGGAACAATTTTAACAACTGAGGCTTGTCTTTTGAGCAAAGGAAGAAATCCTGACCTTAGCAAAGAGGAAATTGAAGAAAATCTAAAAGCCTATTTGGGAGCGAAAAAAGTTATTTGGCTGAAAAACGGTATTTATCACGATGAAACCAACGAACATATCGACAATATCTGTGCTTTTGTTGCACCGTCAGAAGTTGTTTTGGGTTGGACGGACGATGAAAGCGACCCGCAGTATGCCCTTTCAAAAAGTTGTCTGGATATTTTGGAAAACAGTACAGATGCAAAGGGACGGAAAATCAAGGTGCATAAATTACCATTACCAAAGCCGATTTGTATTACCGCCGAAGAATGTGAGGGTTTGGACAACTTAGACGGCATACCCACCCGTACAGCCGGTGAACGATTAGCGGCGTCTTATGTCAATTTTTATATTTCCAACGGTGCGATTATCTGCCCGCAATTTAATGACCCCAACGATTCAAAGGCATTGGAGATTTTGCAAAAGTTGTTTCCAAGCCGCAAGGTTGTCGGTATTTATGCCCGAGATATTCTTATTGGCGGCGGCAATATTCATTGTATCACACAGCAAATTCCATATTTTGAGGAGGAAGAACCATGAGTAAAGTCAAGGTTGCGGCGATTCAAATGCAAATGATTGAGAATCGCATGGAAAATATTGCAACAGCTGAACGCCTTGTGCGAACAGCGGCAAGTCAAGGTGCAAAAATTGTTTTGCTCCCCGAACTCTTTGAGGGATTATATTTCTGTCAGGAAAAAAACTATGACTTTTACGAACTTGCGGCAACAGTTGAAGAAAATCCCGCTGTTATCCGCATGAGTGCCGTTGCAAAAGAGTTAGATATTGTTATCCCCGTCAGCTTTTACGAAAAAAGCGGTAATACCACTTTTAATACCGTTGCCATGATTGATGCTAACGGCACTATCATGGGCATTTACCGCAAAACACACATTCCCGATGACCATTTTTATCAGGAAAAATTTTATTTTTCTCCCGGTGATACAGGCTTTAAGGTTTGGAAAACAAAATATGGCAATATTGGCGTTGGTATCTGTTGGGACCAATGGTTTCCCGAAACCGCCCGCTGTATGGCACTCAATGGTGCGGATATTCTTTTGTATCCGACTGCTATTGGTTCAGAGCCAATTTTGGAGGTTGACAGTATGCCGCATTGGAGAAGAACCATGCAAGGTCATGCAGCAGCAAATATAATTCCCGTTGCGGCGGCAAACCGTGTAGGAACGGAAAGAGTTGTGCCAAGTGAAGCCAACAACAATCAGTCTTCCGCATTGTGCTTTTACGGTTCATCGTTTATCACAGATGCTTTGGGAGAAATTCTTGTATCTGCCGACCGTGAGAGCGAAGCGGTTTTGATTGCCGAATTTGATTTTGATGATATTCGCAAACAGCGTTTAAGCTGGGGATTGTTTAGGGACAGACGGCCTGAATGTTATAAAGATATTACTCAAAAGATGTAAAAAGCATAATGAAAAAAATAAAGGGGAACAAACAATCGTGGAATTTATAAATAATATTTTAAATACGGTCGATGACTTTGTTTGGGGCTGGGTCATGATGATCGTTATACTTGCAGGCGGTATTTTGCTGACTGTTCGTTTAAAACTGACACAAATCCGTCGTTTGCCTTTGGCATTGAAATATATGGTCAAAAACGAGGAGGGCGGTCATGGTGAAGTTTCTTCCTTTGCCGCTCTATGTACGGCACTCTCAGCAACCATAGGTACAGGAAATATTGTTGGTGTTGCAACGGCAATTTGTGCAGGCGGTCCGGGAGCATTGTTTTGGATGTTGATTGCCGCTTTTTTCGGTATGGCAACCAAATACGCTGAGGGCGTTTTGGCGGTTAAATACCGCACTATTGACAAAGACGGACATACTTTGGGCGGTCCGTTTTATTACATTGAAAAAGGTATGGGAAAAAATTGGAAATGGCTTGCCAAAATTTTCGCCTTTTTGGGAGCTTGTGTAGGTCTTTTCGGTATAGGCACAATTTCTCAGGTTAATGGTATTGCCACATCGGTACAGGGGTTTTTTGACCCCGACAAAACATGGACAGTCAATATTCCGATTTTAGGCGAATACTCATGGACGGTTATTATTGCCTCTGTGGTTGTTACTGTTTTTGTGGCGTTGGTATTATTGGGCGGTATCAAAAGAATTGCCGCCGTATCGCAGATTGTTGTGCCGTTCATGGCAATACTATATGTCTTGTTCTGTTTAGTTTTGTTAGCTTGCAATATAACCGCTATCCCCTCTGCTATCGCTCAAATTTTTGAAGGTGCATTTAATCCGTCTGCTGTAACGGGTGGTGTTATTGGAAGTCTGTTCATTGCCATGAAAAACGGTGTTGCCCGTGGTATTTTTTCAAATGAAGCCGGCTTAGGTTCTGCTCCGATTGCGGCGGCAGCGGCACAAACTCATGAACCTGTGCGTCAGGGTTTGGTATCTATGACGGGTACATTTATTGACACAATCATTATTTGTACTATGACAGGTTTGGCGATTGTATCAACAGGTGCATGGCAGGTCAACGGTTTAGAGGGTGTACAGGTAACAACCTATGCTTTTGAACAGGGTTTGCCATTCCCAAGCGGTGTTGCACAGTTTATTCTTATGATATGCCTGGTATTTTTTGCGTTCACCACTATTTTAGGTTGGGACTACTATTCCGAGCGTTGTCTGGAATATCTTGCAGGCGGTCAAAAGCCGATTTTAAAAGTCTATAAGTTTCTTTATATCTTTGCGGTCTTTGTTGGACCTTATTTGACGGTATCCGCCGTTTGGACATTGGCAGATATTTTCAACGGTTTAATGGCGTTGCCGAATATGATTGCCCTTTTTGCCCTCAGCGGTGTTGTCAAAAAGGAAACAGAGGCATATTTCCGCAAAAAGCACCATATCCTCCGCAAAGGATAAAATATAT
>JBJEQG010000081.1:0-16786 GCA_051881635.1 Acutalibacteraceae bacterium | reverse complement strand
GATAGCACCGTCCATCTGAGCAGCACCTGTGATCATGTTCTTTACATAGTCAGCATGTCCGGGGCAGTCAACGTGTGCATAGTGACGATTTTCTGTCTGATACTCAACATGAGCTGTGTTAATTGTGATACCACGCTCTCTCTCTTCAGGAGCCTTATCGATGTTAGCATAATCAACGAAATCAGCATCACCTTCGAGGTTGAGAACCTTTGTGATAGCAGCGGTAAGAGTTGTCTTACCATGGTCAACGTGACCGATTGTACCAATGTTAATATGCGGTTTGTTTCTTTCAAACTTTTCCTTTGCCATTGGAATATTCCTCCTTAGATAAAAAAGTATAATTGAATATAACAATACAATTTGGCTTTATTGTACCAATAATAAAGCCAAATTGCAAGTGTTTTTTGAAATTTTTTGTAAAAATTCCTAAAATTACTCAGCCTTTTTATTGCGGCTTGTCATAATGTCATCAGCAATGCTCTTCGGAACCTCAGCATAGTGGTCAGGCTCCATAACATACTGACCTCTGCCCTGTGTCTTGGAACGCATATCGGTTGCATAACCGAACATTTCAGACAGCGGAACCATAGCGATAATTCTTTGAGCACCAGCAACAGCTTCCATTGTCTGGATCATACCACGGCGGGAGTTCAAGTCACCGATAACATCACCCATGTATTCCTCAGGTGTTGTAACAGTAACTTTCATAATCGGTTCGAGCAATACCGGGTCTGCCTTACGCATAGCGGTCTTAAACGCCATAGAACCGGCAATCTTAAATGCCATTTCTGAGGAGTCAACTTCATGATAAGAACCATCATAAAGTGTAACTTTAACATCAACAACATTGTAGCTTGCCAATACACCGGCGAGCATAGCACCCTGAATACCGGCATCAACAGCGGGGATATATTCCTTCGGGATAGCACCGCCGACAACGGCATTAACAAACTCATAGCCTTTTTCTGGGTTCGGCTCAACTTTAATCTTAACATGACCGTATTGACCCTTACCACCGGACTGTCTTGCATACTTTTCTTCAACATCAGCGGGTTTGCGGATTGTTTCTTTGTATGCAACCTGAGGCTTACCGATATTTGCTTCAACCTTAAATTCACGGAGAAGTCTGTCTACGATGATTTCAAGGTGAAGTTCACCCATACCAGCGATAATTGTTTGACCTGTTTCTTCGTCTGTATAAGCCTTGAAAGTCGGGTCTTCTTCGGCGAGCTTTGCAAGAGCAATGCCCATTTTCTCCTGACCGGCTTTTGTCTTAGGCTCGATAGCAACACGGATAACCGGCTCCGGGAATTCCATGGACTCCAAAATAACGGGGTGGTTTTCATCACAGAGTGTATTACCTGTTGTTGTATTTTTCAAACCAACAGCGGCGGCAATATCACCTGCATATACAACTTCAATATCCTGTCTGTGGTTTGCGTGCATTTGGAGAATACGGCCGATACGCTCATGTGAATTTTTAGATGAGTTAAATACAGAAGAACCTGCATTCAATGTACCGGAATAAACTCTGAAAAAGCACAGTTTACCAACATACGGGTCTGTTGCAATCTTAAACGCAAGAGCAGCAAACGGCTCTTCGTCAGAAGAAATTCTTTCCATTTCTTCGCCTGTATCCGGGTCTGTACCTTTGATAGCCGGTACATCAACAGGAGCAGGCATATAGTCAACGATAGCGTCCAAAAGTTTCTGAACGCCTTTATTACGGTAAGAAGTACCGCAAACAACCGGAACCATTGTGTTGGCGATTGTTGATTTACGAATGATGGCTTTGATTTCTTCTACTGTCGGCTCTTCGCCTTCAAGATATTTTTCCATCAAGTCATCGTCCTGCTCAACGACATGCTCAATCAGTTCCTGATGATACTTCTCAGCCAGTTCTTTCATATCTTCGGGGATTTCTTCGACTCTCATATCCTTGCCGACATCGTCATAATAAACATCAGCTTTCATTTCCACGAGGTCAATAATACCCCTGAATGTGTCCTCCGCACCGATTGGTAACTGAATCGGAACAGCATTACATTTCAGACGGTCACGCATCATGGATACAACACGATAGAAGTCCGCACCCATAATATCCATCTTATTAACATAAGCCATACGGGGAACACCGTATTTATCAGCCTGACGCCATACTGTTTCAGACTGGGGCTCAACACCGCCCTTTGCACAAAGCACCGTAACGGAACCGTCAAGAACTCTGAGGGAACGCTCAACTTCAACTGTAAAGTCAACGTGTCCGGGAGTGTCGATAATGTTAATTCTGTGGTTCTTCCAAAAGCATGTTGTTGCTGCGGAAGTGATTGTAATACCTCTTTCCTGCTCCTGTACCATCCAGTCCATTGTAGCAGCTCCGTCGTGAACTTCACCAATCTTGTGGTTGATACCGGTGTAGAAAAGGATACGTTCTGTTGTTGTTGTCTTACCGGCATCAATGTGAGCCATGATACCGATATTTCTTGTCATTTCAAGTGATACCTGTCTTGGCATTTGTATCCTCCTTTGTATTTTTGGAAACACCTGCCCGCTATAAAACGGACAGGTGATTTCTTCGGGACAGTGATGATATTTTGTCCTGCTGTCATGCAGCGTTTATTACCATCTGTAATGAGCAAACGCCTTATTGGCTTCTGCCATTTTGTGTGTATCGTCACACTTCTTAGCAGCACCGCCAGTTTTATTGACAGCGTCAAGAATTTCACCGGCAAGTCTTTCTCTCATTGTTTTCTCGCTTCTCTCTCTGGAATACTTAGAAATCCAGCGAAGACCGAGTGTTTGTCTTCTCTCCTCACGAACCTCCATAGGAACCTGATAAGTAGAGCCGCCTACACGGCGAGCCTTTACTTCGAGAGTAGGCATTACATTTTCCATAGCCGCTTCAAAAACTTCGAGCGGATCTTTGCCTGTCTTTTCACGAATGATGTCGAACGCACCGTAAACGATTTTCTGGGAAACACCCTTCTTTCCGTCATACATGATGTTGTTGATCAAGCGTGTAACGAGCTTTGAATTGTAAATCGGATCTGGCAAAACATCGCGTTTTGCGATTTGACCTCTTCTTGGCACTTTACTTCCCTCCTTCACAAAAAATGAATTCTCAGGTACTCGAAAGGATTTGTCTTCCGTCGGCCATACAGAGGCTATATATTAAAAATACATCTCTGTATTGCATCAATCATCAAAAACATTTATCCTTAGAGAACATTTGTAATCCGCAATTAGGGATTACTTCTTACCGGCCTTCGGACGCTTAGCACCGTACTTGGAACGGGCCTGCATACGCTTAGCAACACCTTGTGCATCAAGTGTACCACGAATAATATGGTAACGAACACCAGGCAAGTCCTTAACACGGCCGCCACGGATCAGAACAACGCTGTGCTCCTGAAGGTTATGACCAACGCCGGGGATATAAGATGTAACCTCGATACCGTTGGAAAGTCTTACTCTGGCAATCTTTCTGATAGCTGAGTTAGGCTTTTTAGGAGTTGCTGTTTTGACAGCAGTACATACGCCTCTCTTTTGAGGGGAGTTCTGGTTGATAGATGTATGCTTTAAGGAGTTCAATCCTTTGAGCAACGCCGGAGCCTTTGCTTTCTTTTCCGTAACTTCTCTGCCCTTACGAACGAGTTGGTTAAAGGTTGGCAATCTACTGCACCTCCTTGCTTAAAAATTTATGTTAATCGGGCAAAAGAATTATTGCCCAAATAACGGCAAATATACATTTGTCGGTAATACACAAAATTCAGAACAAGTTTTTTTGTTTTTATTGAGAATTACCAACAATACACTGGGATATTTAATACTATCCCGCAGTTTTTTATTATATCATAACCCATATAATCTTGTCAAGTTTTTTCTTTTTGAAGTTTTATGAACATCAAAAAAACAACAAAGGGCAGTTGATAAACTGCCCTTTGCCTAAAACGAAAACATTATTTATGCGTTTTCGTTTTCTTCAATTTCAACATAGCTGTAACGCTTCATACCTGTACCTGCGGGAACAAGTTTACCAATAATAACATTCTCTTTCAAGCCCATCAACTTATCGGTCTTGCCCTTAATTGCCGCATCAGTCAAAACTCTTGTCGTTTCCTGGAATGAAGCGGCAGACATAAACGAATCCGTTGCCAAAGAGGCCTTTGTAATACCAAGCAGGGTTGGTGTGTATGTTGCAATAGAAAGACCTTCCTCACCATTCTTGATTCGTGCCTCAATCTCATCATTGGCGGCATACAATTCGCTCTTGTCAACCAAAGAGCCGGGCAAAAGTGTTGTATCACCGGCATCATCAATGCGAACTTTTTTGAGCATCTGACGGAGAATAACCTCTATATGCTTGTCGTTGATGTCAACGCCCTGCATACGGTAAGCTCTCTGTACTTCTTCAATCAAATAGTCCTGAACTGCCGCCGGACCTTTGATATTCAAAACATCTTGCGGATATACGGAACCTTCCGTAATCATGTCGCCGGCCTCAATGAACTGTCCTTCTTCAACCTTAACTCTTGCACCGAACGGAATGAGATATTCTCTCTTTTCGCCCGTTTCCTCGTCAAAGATAACGGCATGACGATTCTTCTTGATTTCCTCAAAGCGTACAACGCCGGGAATTTCGCTGATAATCGCCAAATGTTTCGGCTTGCGTCCCTCGAACAATTCTTCAACACGGGGCAGACCCTGTGTAATATCTTCGCCGCCGGCAACACCGCCCGTATGGAATGTTCTCATTGTCAACTGTGTACCCGGCTCGCCGATAGACTGTGCCGCAATAATACCAACAGCCTCACCGATTGTTACAGGCTGTCTGTTTGCAAGGTTAGAACCGTAGCACTTCTTGCAGACACCATGTCTTGCACGGCAGTCCAAAATCGAACGAATCTTAATCTTCTGTACGCCATGTGCAATAATCTTGTCGGCATCGTCCTCGTCCATCAGCTTATCCTTGGATACGACAACTTCGCCTGTTTGGTCGTCTATAAAGTCCTCGCAAAGGTAACGCCCAACAAGTCTTTCGCTCAACGGCTCTATCGACTCATTTCCTTCTTTGATTGCATAAACAACAATACCGTCTGTTGTTCCGCAGTCTTCTTCACGAATAATAACTTCCTGAGATACATCAACCAATCTTCTGGTCAGGTAACCGGAGTCGGCTGTTCTCAGAGCGGTATCCGCCAAGCCCTTACGAGCACCACGGGAGGAAATAAAGTACTCCAAAATGTTCAAACCTTCACGGTAGTTGGCACGAATCGGAATTTCGATTGTTTTACCAGATGTATTGGCAATCAATCCACGCATACCTGCAAGCTGACGAATCTGGCTCATGGAACCACGGGCACCGGAATCCGCCATCATGAAAATCGGGTTGTAGCGTCCGAGGTTATCCTTCAATGCAACGGAAACACGGTCTGTTGCACCCTCCCAGATTTTCAAAACCTGCTCATAACGCTCCTGGTTGGACATGAAACCTCTTTGGTACATCTTTGAAACCTTGTCGATTTCACGCTCTGCCTCAGCGATAATATCTTTCTTTTGCGGCGGAATTTCGGCATCGCATACGGCAACCGTAATTGCACCCTGTGTGGAATATTTATAACCCTGAGCCTTGATTGCGTCCAAAACCTCAGATGTTGTCTGTGTGCCATGCTTTTGGATACATTTATCAATAATTTTTCCAAGCTGTTTTTTGCCTACAAGGAAGTCAATTTCCAGCTTGAATTTATTTTCTTCTTTTGTACGGTCAACATAACCCAAATCCTGCGGAATCGGTCTGTTGAAAATAATCTTGCCGACAGTGGTTTCAATAATTCCCGACTGCATAACACCGTCAATTTCCATTTCACGGCGAACCTTGATTTTGGAATGAAGTGTAACAACCTTAGCGTCATACGCCATAATTGCCTCATTAAAATCACGGAACACTTTACCCTCACCGGGTTCTCCGTCTTTATCCAAAGTCAGATAGTAAGAACCGAGAACCATATCCTGTGTCGGAACGGTAACAGGACGGCCGTCAGACGGTTTCAAAAGGTTGTTTGATGCCAACATCAGGAAGCGTGCCTCTGCCTGTGCCTCAGCAGACAACGGTACATGGACAGCCATCTGGTCACCGTCAAAGTCGGCGTTAAATGCCGTACAAGCCAACGGGTGCAGTTTTAAAGCCTTACCCTCAACCAATACGGGTTCAAATGCCTGAATACCAAGTCTGTGCAATGTCGGGGCACGGTTTAACAGAACAGGGTGTCCCTTGATAACCTTTTCCAAAGCATCCCAAACCTCAGGTTGGGCTCTCTCAACAGCTTTTCTTGCCGCTTTGATATTGACGGACGCACCGCTCTCAACCAAAATCTTCATAACAAACGGCTTGAACAACTCCAAAGCCATTTCTTTCGGCAAACCGCACTGATACATTTTCAGTTCAGGGCCGACAACGATAACGGAACGGCCTGAATAGTCAACACGCTTACCCAAAAGGTTTTGACGGAAACGCCCCTGCTTACCTTTCAGCATATCTGACAAAGACTTCAAAGCCCTATTGTTCGGACCTGTAACCGGACGACCCCGTCTGCCGTTATCAATCAGGGCATCAACCGCCTCTTGAAGCATACGCTTTTCGTTACGGATAATAATATCCGGAGCATTCAAGTCCAACAGACGCTGTAAACGGTTATTGCGGTTGATAACACGGCGGTAAAGGTCGTTCAGGTCGGAAGTCGCAAAACGACCGCCGTCCAACTGCACCATCGGACGCAAATCCGGCGGAATAACAGGAACAACATTCAAAATCATCCATTCGGGACGATTGTTGGAAAGACGGAAGGACTCAACAACCTCCAAACGCTTTACCAAACGCACTCTTTTTTGACCGGAAGCCCCTTCAAGTTCGGCTTTCAGTTCGGCTGAGAGTTCGTCAAGGTCGATTTCCGCCAAAAGCTTTTGAATTGCCTCCGCACCCATCATGGCCTCAAACTCGTCCTCATACTTTTCTTTCAGCTCACGATATTCTTTTTCCGTCAGGCACTGTTTTTTCTCGATTTCCCGAACTGTACCGGGATCTGTTACAATGTACTTTGCAAAGTACAAAACTGTTTCAAGCACACGGGGAGAAATATCCAAAATCAAACCCATACGGGACGGAATCCCTTTAAAATACCAAATATGAGAAACAGGAGCAGCCAACTCAATGTGTCCCATACGCTCTCTTCTTACCTTGGAGCGTGTAACCTCAACGCCGCAGCGTTCGCATATACGGCCCTTAAAGTGAATTTTTTTGTATTTTCCACAATGGCACTCCCAGTCTTTCTGAGGACCGAAAATTGCCTCGCAGTACAAACCGTCACGCTCGGGTTTCAGTGTACGATAGTTGATTGTTTCGGGTTTCTTAACCTCGCCGTATGACCATTCACGGATTTTATCAGGTGAGGCCAAGCCGATTTTAATTGATTCAAAATCATTGAAATCCATCAATCATTGTCCCCCTTTCACTCATTCGTCTTCGCCGTCTAAATCAATCATTTCGCTTTTGTAGAAGTCTTCATCGCTGTCCTCATCGTCATAATCGTCTGATGAATCAATGATGTCTTCTCCGTTTTCATCTTTGTATTGATAACCGTCTTCGTCCGTCATAATGCTCTTTTCGTCAAAATTCTGACCGTCGCTCGGCATATCATCATCATAAGTCTGACGCAAATCAATTTCCTGATCATTAGCGTCCAATACCTTAACATCAAGTGCCAAAGACTGCAATTCCTTGATCAATACCTTAAAGGACTCAGGTGTTCCCGGTTTCGGGATATTCTGACCTTTAACGATAGACTCATAGGTCTTAACTCTGCCGACAACATCATCGGATTTTACCGTCAAAATTTCCTGCAAGGTATAAGCTGCACCATAAGCCTCCAAAGCCCAAACTTCCATTTCACCGAAACGCTGACCGCCAAACTGAGCTTTACCGCCCAAAGGCTGCTGTGTAACAAGGGAGTACGGACCTGTGGAACGGGCATGAATCTTATCATCAACAAGGTGGTGAAGTTTCAGGTAGTACATAATACCAACGGTAACGGGGTTATCAAAGAACTCACCCGTACGGCCGTCTTTCAAACGGATTTTACCGTCCTCACTCATACCGGCTTCACGGAAACATTCAAAAATATCCTGCTCATGTGCACCGTCAAAAACAGGTGTCATAATCTTCCAACCCAAAGTCTTTGCTGCCATACCCAAATGAACTTCAAGAACCTGTCCGATGTTCATACGGGACGGTACGCCCAACGGGTTCAATACAATGTCAAGCGGTGTGCCGTCCGGGAGGAAAGGCATATCCTCAACCGGCAAAATTCTGGAAACAACACCCTTATTACCATGACGACCCGCCATTTTATCACCAACGGAAATCTTACGCTTCTGGGCGATATAGCAGCGAACAACCTTATTAACGCCGGGCTGCAACTCGTCATCGCTGTTTTCACGGGAGAATACCTTAACATCAACAACAATACCGTATTCGCCATGCGGTACACGCAAGGAGGTATCTCTTACTTCTCTGGACTTCTCGCCAAAGATAGCACGGAGCAAACGCTCCTCAGAGGTCAATTCCGTTTCGCCTTTCGGTGTTACCTTGCCGACAAGAATATCACCGGCATGAACTTCCGCACCGATATGAATAATGCCTCTCTCGTCAAGGTCTTTGAGCAAATCATCACCGACATTCGGAATATCTCTTGTAATTTCCTCCGGTCCGAGCTTTGTATCTCTGGCTTCGGTTTCATATTCTTCAATATGGATAGATGTATAAACATCATCACGAACAATTTTTTCGCTGATAAGAACGGCGTCCTCATAGTTATAACCTTCCCAAGTCATAAAGCCGATTAAAGCATTCTTACCCAAGCTGATTTCACCGTTGCTGGTTGCCGGACCGTCTGCCAAAACCTCGCCCTTCTTTACCCTTTGTCCGACATCGACAATCGGAATCTGGTTAAAGCAGTTGCCCTGGTTGGAACGCATGAACTTAATAACCTTAAAGGTCTGTATTCTGTCTGAGTCATATTTAACCTTAATTTCATCGGCACTGACGGAAATAACCTCGCCGTCCTCTTCCGCCAAAATGCAGACACCTGAGTCAACACCGGCTTTGTATTCCATACCTGTGCCGACAATCGGAGCTTCCGTTTTCAAAAGCGGTACAGCCTGTTTCTGCATGTTAGAACCCATCAACGCACGGTTGGCGTCATCGTTTTCGAGGAACGGAATCATAGCTGTTGCAACGGATACAACCATTCTCGGGGAAACATCCATATAGTCCGCTTTTTCACGGGGAACTTCAACGAATTCGTCCTTATGTCTGCCGACGATTTTCGCATTAACAAAACGGCCTTCTTCGTCCAAAGGTTCGTTTGCCTGAGCAACAATGTAGTTATCTTCTTCATCGGCGGTCATATAACGAACTTCTTTTGTAACAATACCCGTTTCTTTATCCACACGGCGGAACGGTGCTTCAATCAAACCGTATTCGTTGATTTTTGCGAAAGTTGCCAGGTAAGAAATCAAACCGATGTTAGGACCTTCGGGCGTTTCAATCGGACACATACGACCGTAATGCGTATAGTGTACATCTCGAACTTCAAATCCCGCACGGTCTCTTGACAAACCGCCCGGACCAAGGGCAGACAAACGGCGTTTGTGTGTCAATTCCGACAACGGATTGTTTTGGTCCATGAACTGTGACAACGGAGAAGAACCAAAGAATTCTTTGATTGCCGCTGTAACGGGACGAATGTTAATCAAGGCATTCGGCGGCAAATGTTCCAACTCCTGAGCCTGCAAAGTCATTCTTTCACGGATAACTCTTTCCAAACGGGAAAAGCCGATTCTGAACTGATTTTGCAACAACTCACCAACGGAACGAATTCGTCTGTTGCCAAGGTGGTCAATATCATCTGTTGTACCGATACCACAAGCCAAGCTGTTCATATAGTTGATTGTGGAGAAAATATCGTCAATGATAATATGTTTCGGAACAAGCTCATCTTTGCGTTTTTTAATTGCTTTCTTGATTTCTTCTTCTGTTTCACATTCGTCAAGAATTTCTTTCAAAATTTTAAAACGCACTTTTTCTTTGATTTCACATTCTGCTTTGGCGTCAAAATCAACATAGCATGAAATATCAACCATACCGTTGGAAATCAATTTTACTTCTCTGCCGTCCGCACCGGCAACAAAAGCAACGCTGACACCTGCATTTTCAATTTCCAATGCCTTGTCAGTACCAATATATTCGCCCGCATCAGCAAGCAATTCACCTGTATATTCACTTGCAATCGGTCGTGTCAAAGTCTGCCCCGCCAATCTGTTGGAAAGAGCAAGTTTCTTGTTGTATTTATAGCGTCCAACCCTGGACATATCATATCTTCTCGGGTCGAAAAACAGCATATCAATGTGTGCCTGAGCACTTTCGACTGTCGGCGGTTCACTCGGTCTGAGTTTACGGTAAACCTCTTTCAAAGCCTCGTCCTGACAATCGGTTGTATCCTTTTCAAGTGTTGCAAGGATACGGTCGTCCGGACCAAAGTAGTCGATAATCTCATCGTTTGTACCAAGTCCCAAAGCACGAATAAATACTGTTACGGGAATTTTTCTGTTCTTATCAATTCTTACATAAAAAACATCGTTGATGTCGTTTTCATATTCCAGCCATGCACCTCTGTTTGGAATGACTGTTGCACTGAAAAGCTGTTTACCCGTTTTGTCATAGTCCATTTTATAATAAACACCGGGAGAACGAACCAACTGAGATACAACAACACGCTCAGCACCATTGATAACAAATGTACCGCTGTCGGTCATCAGCGGAAAATCTCCCATATAAACGGTAGACTCCTTAATCTCGGAGGTTTCTCTGTTATACAGACGAGCCTTGACTTTCAGGGGTGCGGCATAGGTTGCATCTCTCTCCTTACACTCGGCGACACTGTAATTTGGGTTATCTGTTTCAAGTGTGTAATCGACAAAGTCAAGCACAAGATTGCCTGAATAGTCCGTAATACCTGAAACATCTTCAAAAACTTCTTTCAAACCCTGTTCAAGAAACCACTTATAGGAATCCTTTTGGATTTCGATAAGATTTGGCATTTCAAGCACTTCGTCAATGTGCGAGAAGCTCTTTCGTTCGGTGTTGCCGAGACGGACGGTCTTGACATTTACCATACAATCACTCCATTCATCTGTTTACATTCTGAGAACTTTGTTTCTGCATATCTGAATCTTATATTGAATAAGATAAGGCACCTAAATTTTTTTGAAATTTCCCCTTGCTTTTTTGTACAAAATATGCTAATATCATTTTTGTAGCAAAGAGGAAATGACGCATAAATCCATTATGGTGCATTATATAAATATACGCCTTTATTTTAAAGCTGTCAAGTGGTTTTACCGATTTTCCTTGATTTTTTGCGATTTTTCATATAAAAGTGTCCCGAAACCTGACTTTCGGAACGCTTTATTTTTTTATCTGCCGTTAAGGAACACACGGTACAGTGTTTTAATATTAAGAGCTTTCTTTATTGCCAACAACATAAAAATTCTTTTTGGCAGCTCCGCAAACCGGACAAAGCCAATCATTCCGCACAGACGCAAAAGGTGTGTTTTTATCAATACCCTGTTCGGGATTTCCCGTTTTTGGATTATATACCCAACCGCACAGTTTACAAACATAACATTGACTTTCCTCCGCTGTCAATTTTTTATCCTCTTGTAAAGTTATATTTTGAACTTCATCTTCCATATCTGAAATCTTTTCTTTAAGGCTTGACAATGCACTTTCAAAAGTTTCAACAATCGTTGTTTTATATTCATTTGCCAAATGATACCCCAAAAAAGCCGCACCCACAGACAAAATCACAACCAAAAAAACGATAAATGCCATATATTTTCTTTTTTGTACCACAGAACCTCCTCCATTCCATAATTTTCTTATTGTTGCCAAAACAGGTACAGGACCATTATACGGGAAATTTTATATACTTTCAAAAGAAAATGCTCCATAAATCATGACAATAAGTACAAACAATTTGAGCAAAAAGTCGAAATTTGTAATTTGAAAAAATTTCCTCTTTACATTAAAGCCTAAAAGGCATATAGTAATGACAGAACAAAATTATTCATTGTTCTTGTGCAGAGTAGATTTGTGTGCGTTAAGTGCCGTACAAACGGGGAGTTGTTGTGCGGACGAAAAGTCATCTTGCGATACACAAGTCGCATCCCGCTGTCAAATAATACAGAAGTTCAAAACCTTCTTATTATTACAGCGTTTCTGTAAAGTAAGGAGGTATTTTTTATGTCAAAAAAAGAAAAAACAAATCTGTCCAAATCCGTTTCTTCTCTCCAATCAATCAAAGCCAACCCCGTACAGGCTATGGTAGTTTTGGCTGTTTTGGTCGCCTTAGATGTTGTTATTGCCCGCTTTTTAGCTTTTCGTCAATGGAACATCACTTTCAGCTTTGGATTTATCACATTAGTTGTTGCTGCCCGTTTGTACGGCTGGATTGGCGGTGCAGCTGTCGGTGCTTTGGGTGATTTTATCGGGGCAATCGCTTTTCCGACAGGAGCATATTTTCCCGGATTCACTCTGACTGCCGCTATCAGAGGCGGTATTTATGGTATATGCTACAAAAAAAGTACACACCCTGTCACTGTAATCATCGCCACTGTTATCACACAGATTTTATGTTCCGTACTTTTGAATACCACTTGGGTTGCTCTTGTTTATGGTTCTAATTTTGTCACATTACTTCTCACAAGATTGTGGCAGGCAGCAATTATGCTTGTTGTTGAAGTCGTTATCAGCTATCCTCTCCTCAAAGCCACAGACAGAATTTCCGCTATGCAGCTCCGCAGGGCATAAATTATAAACACAAAATTCAAACTCCCAATAAAAAACAGAGCCGTTCTCAGCGGTTCTGTTTTTATTTTATAGAATTTTATAATGCATTTATTATATATATATTGACAAAATTAAAATTTTAATTTAAAATTAAAAAAATCATTTCCGTTATATGCAAAAACCAAATATCAGATTTTAAATTTAAGAGGTTTTCCGTATGACTTTTATGGAATATTTGAAATCAAGAAAGTTTACACTCATTATTATTGGTATCTGTTTGATTTTAGGTATAGTCTTTATATGGCTCTTTATTGCAAGTTTTACACAACAAGGTGTTCAAATTGACGCTCATATTACCTCGATAACCAAAGAACAATGTACCAATAAGAATAAAACCTATTATGAATATTATGCTTATGTTGAATATCAGGTTAACGATACAACCTACAATTCTAAAATTCAGTGCCGTAAAGACAACTATACCGGACAGAAAATAAGCATTTACTATGACCCGCAAAATCCTGCTAATGCCTGGTTACTAAAAAGAGATTTTTTGGATTTTTCCGTTTTGTTTTTAGGACTTCCTGTTTGTCTTATATCTATATGTGTAACATACTGCACCAGAAAATCAATTATATTTGGTGGAGAATAACATTTATTACAAATTTCAAAAACAAAAAGCCTCTCTTGATTTTTTCAGGAGAGGCTTTTTGTTATGACAGCAAAGGGGCAACCAACTTTTGAGCCGTTGCACCGTTGCGGTAAATTTCCTGTTTTAAGGCATCTAAGCCGTCAAATTTGCGTTCCGGGCGTATGAATGATACAAGGCGTATATCAACCGTTTCACCGTAAAATGACGCACCATGATAGTCCGTCAGCCATGTTTCCGCCAACAGACGGTCTGAACCGACTGTTGGTTTCCAACCGATATTCGTTACACCGCAATATTTTTTCCCTTGTAAAGTAACAACAGACGCATAAACGCCCAAAGCCGGCACAAACATCTTTTCGGGAAAAACTTGGTTTAAAGTCGGTGTTCCCAATGTTCTGCCGATTTCGTTGCCGTGAATAACAGGCTCAGCAAAACCGTATTTATAGCCCAAAAGGGCATTGACTGTTTCTATATCACCAATAGCCAATGCCTGACGGATACGGGTGGAGCTGACAGGCTGTCCCTCATACATAATCGGTTTGCACTGCCGCATTTCCATACCGCAGGACACACACAATACCGACAAACTTTCCGCTGTTCCCTGACCGCCCACACCAAAACGATAATTAAAACCGCATGACACAAACTCCGCTTTAAGTTTTTTTCTCAAAAACTCACATACGAAATCCTCCGCCGTCATAGAACGCAAAGATTGGAAATGTTCCAAATAAAGAATTGACACTCCCATTTTTTCAAGCTGTTCCAAACGCTCTGACTCTGTAAAAAGCATTTCGGGCGGTGTTCCTTTCAAAACGGTTTTGGGGCTTTCAAAGAAAGTAAAAACCAACGGCATTACATGATGTTGACGGGCATAATCAACTACTGTTCCGATAACAGCCTGATGTCCCTTATGTAAGCCGTCAAAAAATCCCAACGCCACCGCTGTCGGTTCATGCAAAACCTCAGATGTCTGATACACTTTCATTCGTTTTCCGTCCTTTATTACTCAGTCCAAAATAATTTCTGCACAGCCAAACTGTTTTTTTCGCCGTCAACCACGCCCAAACCCAAAAATGCTCCGTCCAAACCATAAACACGATAGTAACCGCCTGCTTGAAATCCCATAGGGATAAACAAACGCTCCAAATCCAAGTCGCCGCCGTTTTTAAAACGGACACTCTGTTTTTCCGTCACTTTAACATAAGGGTAGCACCGAAAAACAGTGTCAACAGGCTGAATGTACTGTTCCAAAATACCGTTGTCAGCAAAATTCTGAATTTCTTGAAGTGTATGTGCCTCTTGCAAACTATAACCGCAAGCCGCTGTACGGCACAAATCCGTCATAACCGCACCGCACCCTAATGCCGCACCAATATCATCAATCAATGAGCGAATATAAGTCCCCTTTGAACATGACACCGTAAGACTGCCCGTTGCACTTGTTTCGTCAAAATCATTCAGTTCCAACCGAAAAATCGTAACAGGACAAGCTGTCCTTTCAACTTCAATGCCTTGTCGTGCCAAATCATACAGCCTTACGCCGTCCTTGTATTTTGCCGAATACATCGGCGGCTTTTGCATAATATCCCCACGAAAACGCTCCAAAATTTCTTCCACTTCCGCACGAACCACATGAACTGCATTTTCGCTCAAAACCTTGCCGCTGATGTCTAATGTATCCGTTGTCATGCCCAAACGGAAACAGGCTTCGTATGTCTTGCCGCTGTCGGGCAAAAGAGCCTGTGCCTTTGTTGCACAGCCCAGCAAAATCGGCAATACGCCCGTTGCCATAGGGTCCAGCGTTCCGGCATGACCGATTCGCCGTTCCCGACAAATGCCACGCATAACGGCAACCGTATCAAAAGAAGTAAAGTCCTTTGATTTATTTACAATAATAATTCCGTTCATACTGTCCTTTCAAGTTCCCGAAGTGACTCTGCAACAATTCGTTCCGTTACTTCCTTTAATGTGCCGTTTAATGCACAGCCTGCTGCCGCACGATGACCGCCGCCACCCATGCGTTCGCAAATAGATGAAGCACTGACATCATCTGAGGTACGAACCGAAATTTTAAACTTCTCACCGACACGCTCATTGATTGTGATTGCAACTTTCACGCCCTCAATCAATTTTGGCAGTGACGCCAATCCGTCCGTATCGTTTCGGTCAACGCCCGACTGAGCCAGCATTTCTTCCGTTACAAATGCAACAACAATTTTGCCGTCCGCATAAAATTGCATAGACTCAATCACACGGCGTTCCAAGTCCATACGACTACAGGATTTCGTTTCAAACATCAAACGGTTGATGTTTGCATAATCCGCACCGTACTCAATCAACTCCGCCGCAATACGGTGTGTTTCCGCCGTTGTGTTGGAATAACGAAAACAGCCTGAGTCCGTACAGATTCCTGTATAAAGAGCATTTGCAATATCCCTATCAATAAAAATATCCATACACTTCAAAAGCCGTTCAATCAATTCTGCCGCCGCACAGGCGTGTGGGTCAACACAGGTTTTTTCTGCAAAGTCCGTATTTGTTTCATGGTGGTCCAAACAAAGCTGAACTTTGTTGGCATACTCAGCCAAGCCTTTGCCGAAAAGTTTAGCGTCTGCAACATCTGTGCTGACAACAAAATGCTCCTCAAAATCATTGTCCACAGACACCTTATCCGTAAAGTATCCATATTTTGCGGGAATTGGGTCACTGCATAGTACACGGGCTTTTTTGCCGATTTGTTTCAGTGCCATACACAAAGCGTATGCCGAACCGATTGTATCACCGTCCGGTGAACGGTGCGTCAAAATCGTGAACCCGTCATTATTTTTAAGAATCTCCGCCGCTTCATTCAGATTGATTTTCATGTTCTTCTTCCTCATCTTTCAAATCAAGATTCATCAACATTCTTGAAATATTGGCACTGTATTCAATCGAATCTGTGGCAATAAAAGAAAGATTGGGTGTATATCTTATTTTCAGTCGTGTACTCAAAGTATGCCGCACAAATCCTGCCGCATTTTTCAACGCTTTGACAGCCTCCTTTGCGGAATCCATACCGCCCATGGAACTGATATAAACCTTGCAATAGGAAAGGTCGCTTGCGGTATCGACACGCACAATGCTGATTAAATCATTATGCAGACGAGGGTCTTTCATCTCACGCAAAATCGCCATAAGTTCACGACGAATATCCTCAGATGTTCTGTCCATTCTATGATTTGCCATTTTTT
>JBJEQG010000080.1:0-16830 GCA_051881635.1 Acutalibacteraceae bacterium | reverse complement strand
TAGCTTTATTTGCATTGTTTTTTGAAAACAGATTACGGAAAGAAACGAAATGGAAAATTGTATGTTTCAATCGGTAAAAACATAAATAAATTTTTGCAAAATAAAAGAGCCGCAGGTTTCGATAACCTTGCCGCTCTTTATGTTTTTTAGGTTTCAGCTATATCTTTGACTTTTGGAATGCCAAAAAATTTCCTTAAAAAGAAACCAAAGAATTTGGGCCGATCTACAACAACAATCTTCATATGATTATCCCCCTTACTCACAGCCTGCCGCATTTCGTACAAACGATAGACAAGACAATAACCAGAACGGCAACAATTGCCGTTACCCAACACTGTGGAAATATCAGGGATACAATCAGTCCAAGTCCAAAAGCCAGCGTATTGCCGCTTTTTATGCAGTGTCTCATGGAAACCCATCGCCCCTTTTGCTAAGTATCGAGGACTGAATTTTCCTCTGACACTATCATACTATACAAGAACAGGCAATTTTGACACAAAAATTTAATTTTGTTTGCATACAATTTTATATTCATCATCATAGTGATAATAAGGACAAGAACGGTTTGAGCCTGATAATAAATGTTCTACCTCATCTTCGTCCAGCGGCATTTGACAAATATAGCACTCCATATCTTCATCAAAAACATAATAAGTACAAGTTTCACAATTCATAGTTTTAAGACTCCTTTGTCTGTATAATAATAACACTGCCTTCATGAACAGTGACTTCGCCTGTTTCGCCTAAAATAGAATTGCTGATACCCAAAGGATAATCACTGCTAAGAACACCGTGTTCCAACGGATATTCAAAGCCTGTGAGCGTCAAAACCGCATTTGAACAACCAAACGGAAATATCGAAAAATAGGAATAGTACGAATGCTTATAAATTCTTGTGCCACTTTTTTGATAAAGAATTTCGGTATTTTGGTCAAGCAGACGAGCTGTACAATTTCTGTCGGACAAAAATTGTAAGACACATAAATTGGCAAAAGTATGATCCTCCCGTCCACCTGTTGCACCATAAATGTCAAAATCATTAAAACCTCTGTTTAAGCAGGTTTTAATGGCATACATGGTATCTGTATCATCTTTATGCTTTGGCAAGGATATAATCTCGCAATCTGGATATGATGGGTATGTTGAGGAGTCAAAATCTCCTATAATAAGTTGAGGAAAAATATTTCCTTGAAATGCTAAAACATGACCACCGTCTACACAAACGACAAAGGCATCTTTGGGAATGGACTTGATAATAAAATCTATATCGCTGTAAGGTGATGCACAAATTAAAACGCACTTTTTTGAAAGCATAAAATCACCCTTTTTTAGGCTTATACATCCAAGGCGTTGTACGCCAAATAATAATATTTCTTCTGAGTTTATGCGGTGTTACCCTAGAAAACTTCAAAAAGTGATCATATTTTTTTAACTGAATAGATGTACGAATGGCTTTGTAACTAAACCCCTTTTCTAAAAGTAAATCAATACAGGTAAAGATTGTTTCCGGAATTTTCTGATATTCAAAAATATTGAGCAATAATTGATTGTCTTTATACTTCTGCTTTATAAGTTCAAAAACCTGTAACATAGCTTCAACACGCTCAAAACAGATTTTTGCGGTAATATCTTCTTCCTCCTGTTTCGCACGATTTTCCATATCGTGTTCAACGGTTGCTGATGAAAAGCTGATTTTGGGATTTTCTAATATGACTTTAAAAATAAATGCCTCAGCATAGCCATATTGGCAGTCTTCCAAAAATTTAATATGCTTACTGATAACAAATTCTTTTTTCAGCATAATAGCACCGAAGTCAATATAAACAATAGATTTAATAATTCCAATTGCTAAATCAACGCCATCTATATTACTTAGATTTGTACGGGCGGCTGTGATTTTATCTTCCGCAAAAGGCGGCGTTGAAAAAATGAAATCGGCATTTTCATCAATAGCTGTTTTATAATAGGCTTTAATAAAATTTTTATAAAGTCTTTTGGGAAACAAAAAAGTAATGTATTTACCGCTTGCCTTGAAAATTCCCATATTTAATGCTGCTCCAATTGGAACAGCCCCGCTTTGAATGACATGACCAGCAATATGATATTCCTTCATAATCGAAAAAGCCTTAAAAACGGTGGAATCTGAAGAGTTCATATCAATAATAATAAACTCTGCATTGATATCTTTCAATTCCTGAAATACGGAAAGAATGATGTTCTTTATCTTTGTTTCTACATTTCTGGAAGGAATGATAACGGATAATTCAATTTCGGACATACATTTCACCTCTATTATTTAGGAACAGATGAGGTATGCTTTTCAACAAGATAGGTTGCCTCTAAATCCGCCAAATGAAGTTTTACAGCAAGAGGATATTTTTCAAAAGCAACACTGATTGTAAAAGAACCACCCTTGACTGTTTCATCAAAACCACCCATATGCCAACGAATGGCAATCGCTTCACTGGTTTTCAATCTCATAAAGCGTTCTATAAGAAAAACAGATTTTTCACCGTGACCGTAAGGAAAAATGTCTTCGACTGAATAAAATGGGACTTCTTCCCAACGACCGGTTTCTTTATTTTTGACATTGCGTGTTGAAGTTTTATAGAATTGTGCCTTACATAAATCATGTAGTAAAGCACAAATCGCAAAACTTTCAGGACTATCAACATCAGAAACAAAATGCTTGTTCATAAGCACATGGTACACATTTAGACTGTGCATAACCAAACCGCCTTCACAAGCTCCATGATATTTTGTGCTGGCAGGTGCTGTAAAAAAATCTGTTGTTTGCAGCCACTCCAAAAGACGGGAAGAACCTTCTCTGTGAATATTAGCCGTAAATAAATCAATAAATTCATCTTTGTAGGTCATATCACTTCAACGCGTCATTGTAATGAGCACGCTCTCCTCCGATAAATTTTGCTCTTGTACGAGCACTTGTAATATTGGCCTCTCCGATTTTGCGGACAGAAAGAGTCAGTGGTACAGCAACCTCTTTAAGGTGCATACCAATTAAAACTCCGCCGATATCAATACCTGCATCAGCCTTGATATGCTCCAAAGCAATCGGATTTTCAAATGTATTGTAAGAAACTGTTGCAAATGAACCGCCTGCCTTTGGCTGTGGAACAACATTAACAACCTCGAAATAACGATTTTGCATAGCATCTGCTTCGATAATAATTGCTCTATTTAGATGCTCACAGCATTGAGCTGCAAGATAAATTCCTCTTGATTTTAATTCCGGATAGATACCATTAAAAATTGCCTGTGCAATCTCTACACTTGACGATGTACCTATATTAGCTCCGGCAACTGTACTTGATGAACAACCAACAACAAAGATATTGCCTTTTTTTAAGCCTGCTTTTTCGATAATTTCCAAAACGGCTGTTTGGGCTTGCTCTGTAATTTGTTCATACATATAAAACACCTCTTAAAGTTAATAAAAGATTTTTAGGCACCTCCGTGCAGAGATGCCTAAAAATAGTAAGTTCAATTTTGCTGTAATTATTCAGAAACTTCTTCTGTGTCTTCTTTCTTCAAAGCTTCCTTCATAGACAGACTGATACGCTTTTTGTCAAAGTCAATAGCTGTAATCTTAACAGTAACCTTTTGACCGATAGAAAGAACATCTTGTGGCTTTTCAACTCTCTCTGTGGAAATTTGAGAAACATGAATCAATCCATCAATACCATCGATAATTCTTGCGAAAGCACCGAAAGTTGTCATACCAACGATTTCAACCTCGCAAACTGTGCCAACAGGGTACTGATTTTTGAGAATTTCCCAAGGATTATCCTCATCTTTCTTGTAACCCAAAGAAATTTTACCGTTCTCACGATCCAAAGACTTGATATATACTTCAACCGTATCACCAACTTTTACAACCTCGGACGGTGTTTTAATTCTCTTCCAAGAAAGCTCGGAAATATGAATCATGCCGTCAATACCGCCGATGTCAACAAAAGCACCGTAAGAAGTCAATGACTTTACTGTACCGGTATAAGTCTTACCCTCCTCGGCAGTGTCCCAAAATGCAGCAGCTTTTTTATCGCTTTCTTCTTTAAGTACGGCACGAATAGAACCAACAGCTCTTTTTCTGCCTTTTGTGTTGACTTCAATAACACGGAAAGAAACTTCTTTCTTCAAAAGGTTCTCCAAAGACTCACCTCTGGACGCTGTGGCCAAAGATGCGGGAATGAATACCTTAACACCGTTTGTAACAACAATGATACCGCCTTTGATAACCTCAGTAACAACACCCGTCAAAACAGTTTTTTCCTCTTGGGCTTTGATAATTGTATCCCAGCCTTTGATAGAGTCCAAACGCTTCTTGGAAAGCATAATTGTACCTTCCTGATCGTTTGTACGCATAATTAACAGTTCAAGTGTATCGCCGACTTTTACCAAATCCTCAGGCTTTGCATTCGGATCATTAGAAAGCTCATCAATCGGAATAAAACCAGCTTGTTTTCTGCTCTCAATGTCAACCTGAACTTCGTTCGGAGCAATGCTCGTTACAACGCCGATAACCCTCTCATCTGTATTAAAATTTTTAAGCGACTCTTCAAGAAGTTGCTCAAAGTTTTCCTCTGTTGATTTAATTTCCTCTGTCATGGTATTAAATACCTCCTTTATTATGCTTGCCGGAGTTGATGCTCCAGCAGTTATACCAATACGCTGTGCCTTTTGCAACGGAATATTAGATAATTCAGCAGCTGACTCAATAAAATAAGTTTCTTCACAAAAGGTTTTACAAATGGCATATAGCTTATTTGTATTTGAGCTATGTTTTCCGCCAATAACCAATACAAGATCTGAATTTAAAGCCAGCTCTTTTGCTTCTGATTGTCTGTCCTCTGTGGCACTGCATATAGTATTAAAAATCTGGACATCTGGGCATAACCCTTTCAGGATATCCAAACATTTATACCATTTTACCATATCGAAAGTGGTTTGTGCAACTATACAAACGGATTTTTTTAAGAAATTTTCATTTTTTTTACAAATTTTTATCAATTCGGACGCATCTTGAAAGCAAAATGGTTTTGTTGATGCATGACCAATAATTCCTTGAACCTCTGGATGGTTTTCATCGCCTGCAATAAGGATTGTATATCCAGCATCGGAATAGGAATGAACCAAACGATGAATTTTGGAAACAAACGGACAAGTTGCATCGCAATATGGTTGTTTGTTTTCGTCAAGTTGAATGCATATACTCTGTGGAACACCATGGGAACGAATTACAACGGTTTCGTTCGGCAGTGCTTCATTAGGATTTTCAATAATGCGTACACCTTTTTCTTTTAATTCTGCAACAATATAAGGATTATGGATAATTGGGCCTAATGTACAAACTTTTTTCCCTTGTGCCAAAAGCTCATAAACTTTATTAACAGCCCGATTAACGCCGAAACAAAATCCGGCGGATTTCGCAACAGTAATAGACATTTTACACCACTTCATATCTTTATTTAGAAAATAATAAACTTTCCATTTGATTGCAAATCAAAGCAGTCATCTGTTTATATTGTGTATTTTTAGCGGATACGGATAGGTTTGAAGGCATAATCGGTTTTCCAAAACGAATGACAATTTTTTTGAAAGGGCGTAAAGCACCGTCATATATAATAGCAGTTGGTATGACAGGCACTTGTGCTGATAATGCCAATAAAGAAACCCCCGATTTGATTTTTAAGTTCTCACAGTGACGCACAATTTTTCCCTGTGGAAAAATTCCAATTACACCATCTTGCTTTAAAATATGTTCTGCCTCTTTTAAAGAATTTTTATCTGCGGAGTTACGATGTACAGGGAAAGCACCGAGTGAGCGTATTAAAAAAGAGAAAAATACACCGTGATCATCAAACAATTCTGATTTTGCCATAAAAAAAATTTTTTGTTTTGTACAAATGGATAAAATAATTGGGTCAGAAAGACTTTTATGGTTGGAGCATAAAATAAACCCCTGTTCCATATCTAAGTTTTCCTTACCCTCACAATGAATTTTGAATAACAACCGAAAAATAACACCCGTAATAAAGCGTGCAAAATAATAAATTATTTTGACTCCTCCCTAAGCTGCTTGATTTCGTCCATAATCATTCGTGAAGCGTTGCGGTAAACCTCCCCGCTTTCTTCGATTAGACCAAGTTCCTGTGGTGTCATTGGTTTGCCCCATGCAATAGTTACACCACCAAACAACTTTATTTTAGCCTTTTTTGGTGTAATACATACAGGAATGACAGGAATATTTTTCTGCTGTGCAATAATCGCTGCACCGGATTTTGGACGCAAAAATTCGCCTGTTTTGGAGCGTGTGCCTTCAATAAAAATGCCAAGCAATTTTCCGTCATCTAAAATTTTTTCTGATTCATTGATTGCCTTACCATCACCTGCACCACGCTGAACGGGAAAAGCTCCCAATGTCCGAATGAGTGAGGATAAAAACTTATTTTTGAAAAGTTCTGCTTTTGCCATATAAAAAATTTGGCGTTTTTGGGTTAATGCCAATAAAACAGGATCGTAGTTTGAGAGATGGTTGGAACAGACAATATAGGCACCTTCTGAGGGGACATTTTTCTTTCCTTTAACTTTATAAAAAAAGAGCAGCTTAAAAACAGGAATAAGCACAATGCGTCCAACCACATACAAAGGATTTCGTTTCATCAAATACGCTCCCTTATAATCTCAATAATCTTTTCTATGGACTCGGATAAAGTTAAATCCGTTGTATCCAAAAGAACAGCGTCCTCTGCCGGTTTTAACGGAGCAATATCACGATGACTATCATTATAATCACGGGTACGAATTTTCTCCAAAATACTTTCGTATGTTTCACCATCAGCTTTATTTGTTTCCAAAAGCTGGCGGTATCTTCTTTCGGCACGAATTTCAGGAGAGGCTGTCAAAAAAATTTTAACTCTTGCCCCTGGTAAAACAACTGTACCAATATCACGACCATCCATGATAACATTATCACGCTTGGCAAAATCTCTTTGAAGATCCAAAAGAAAGGCTCTAACCTCAGGGATTTTTGAAATGTTTGATGCCAACTTGGAAATTTCCTCTGTACGAATATCTTTTGAAATATCACGGTCATTCCAAAGAACATGCTGTTCACCGTTGAAAAATACAATAGCAATATCAATCTTATCAAGGAAAGACTGTAAAACCTCTTTATTATTTATATCAATTTTTTCTTCGGTAACGGCTAATGCAACAGCACGGTATAAAGCACCTGTATCAACATAAATATAGCCCAATCTTGCAGCAACTTCATGAGCAATTGTACTTTTACCTGCTCCCGCAGGTCCGTCCAAAGCAATAGAAATCATTATCCATTCCCCCTGTTTTATTGGTTAAAATCATTATAGCAAAAAAATCTTTATGAAGCAAGTCATTTACTTTATAAAGCGGCATTGTTTCCTGCTAAAAATCCCGTTGCAAACGCAATTTGAAGATTAAAACCGCCTGTATAGGCATCAACATCAATCATTTCCCCTGCAAAATATAAATTTTGTATAAGTTTTGACTCCATAGTTTTGGGATTGATTTCTTTAATATTAACACCACCCGAAGTGATAATTGCCTCCTCTATCGGACGAAAACCACTTATTGTAATATCAAATGATTTTAAAATAGCAATAAGGTTGTAACGCTCTTCCTTTGTAATCTGACAGCATTTTTTGGCAGAAGAAATATTGGAGCGGCGAACAATAATTGGAATCATTTTTGCCGGGAGCAAAGACGGCAGAATATTGGAAAAGTCTTTATTTTTGTTGTTTTCAAATTCCCGAATAAGACGAGCGTTTAATTGCTCTGCTGTAAGAGCAGGTTTTAAATTGATATGCAAAATATATTTACCGTCACGCATATTTTTTAGCATTGTACTTGCACTAAGAATTACAGGACCTGACACACCAAAATGCGTAAAAAGCATTTCACCGAAATCTTCATAAACCGTTTTCTTTGTGTCTTTATCTGTAATAGAAATAGCAATATTTTTAAGAGATAATCCCATCATTTCACGACAGGCCGTATCATGGGAAGTAAGCGGTACAAGCGAAGGTTTAAGTGGTATAACAGTATGCCCTGCCTGTTGTGCCAAAGCATATCCTTCCCCCGTAGAACCTGTTGCAGGATAGGAAGCACCGCCACAAGCTAAAATAACCTTATCGCACATATAAGTTTTATTTTTGTCTGTTTTAACACCGCAAATACTGTCTTGATTGATGATTAACCCAATTACTTTCTCGTGAATAAACCGGCAATCATTTTGACGGGCAGAACGATATAACGCCTCAGCAATATCCGACGCTTTGTCACTTTGCGGAAAAACACGGTTGCCTCGTTCAGTTTTAAGTTTTACACCTGCTGCTTCAAAAAAATCTATTGTATCTGATGGTGTAAAAGCATTTAATGCACTGTATAAAAACCGTGCATTGGTTGGTGTGTTTGCAAGAACCGTTTGAACATCGCAATTATTTGTAACATTACAGCGTCCTTTACCTGTAATTAGGATTTTTTTACCGCAAGTTTTATTGCGTTCAAAAACAGTAACCTCTGTATATGGCATAGAGGCATGAATAGCCGCCATCAATCCTGCCGCTCCACCACCGACAACAAAAATCTTTTGTATTGCTGTCAATCTGTCATCTCCTCCTTAACCTTTTCATAAACTTCGGATTTATCCCAAATATGTTCAAGTCTTGAAAAAGTATCTGATACCTGTTCCTGTTTTTGCATAACTGTGGCAACAATTAAGGCGTTAATCATACTCATAGGTGCAACAAGAGAGTCAACTACTGTGGCAATATCGCTTTTGGCAACCAATACATAATCGGACGGCTCAACCAGCGGACTAATCATACTGTCAGTAATTGAAATAACCGTTGCACCGTTTTCTTTTGCGAAATTCAGAGCTTTTACAGCCGCTTTGGAATAGCGTGGAAAACTAATTCCAATGATAACATCATCTTTTCCTATTCTAAACAAGGTCTCATAAATTTCCGTTTCTGAAAATGTACTGATGACCTTAACATTCTCAAAAATTAAAGAATAATAATATCCCAAAAATGATGCCAATGCTGCTGAACTGTGAACGGCAAATATATATATTTTTTGGGCTTTTGCAATAGACTCTACCGCTTTACTGAAATCCGTCTTTGAAGTTTCTTCCAAAGTACGCCTAATTTTTTCAATATCTTGGTTGAGTACATACTCTAAAATATTATTGTCGCCGATACGGTTTCTTGTAACCTCGATACGCTGTACGGAAGTCAGCTTATCTCTAATCATTTCCTGCATGGCTTTTTGAAGTTTCGGATAACCGTCATACCCCAATTCTGTTGCAAAACGAACAACAGTCGATTCACTGACACCGACTGTTGCACCCAGTTTTGAGGCTGTCATAAAAGACGCCTTATCATAATGTTCTTCTATAAATTTTGCAATAAGCTTTTGTCCCTTTGAAAAATGTGACATTTGCTCTGTAATTCGTGTAAGCAAATGTTTTGTCATAACCCTTCCCCCAACTGTGGCAAATCATTTCATTACTTTTATACTTTATTTTATAACCATGCGATAAGGAATGTCAAGAATAGTAAATTCACAGAGAAATATCAAATATAAAATAACGACATTTTTTTATATTATTCTTAAATATATTCATTTAATTTGTTGAAAAAATATCCTCTTATTGAAAAAAAAGAAAGTTTGATTTATAATTTGTTAGTTGAGGATTTTGATTATTAAAAGGGGGAATGAAAAAATGGACTATTCATTTTTACTTTGGATAGCTGTTATCTTAGTGTCAACAAAAATTCTCGGTCTTGCTTCACAAAAAATAAATATGCCACAGGTTGTAGGTGCACTTATTGCTGGTGTAATTTTAGGTCCGTCCGTTCTGAATGTTATATCCAATACAGGTGATACTGCTTCTTTTATCAACCAAATGGCAGAAATCGGTGTTATCCTTTTGATGTTTCAAGCCGGTTTGGGAACGGATTTTTCGGAACTTAAAAAAACGGGAGTTGCTTCATTAGTCATCGCTTTAATCGGTGTTATCGTGCCTATGGCAGGCGGTGCGGTTACATATTGTGCTTTCTTTGGGTTTGAACAGTTGGTAACCGATTCCGCTTATTTGCTTGAAGTCATTTTTGTTGGTGTTGTATTGATGGCAACTTCTGTAAGTATTACGGTTGAAACTCTCAAAGAAATGGGAAAACTAAATGGGCGTATGGGAACAGCAATTTTGGGAGCTGCAATTATTGACGATATTATTGGTATTGTTGTTTTGACATTGATTACAAGTTTGAAAGACCCGACAGTTAACCCTACATCTTCTATTATTAAAATTCTTCTTTTCTTTATTTTTATTGTTTTTATCGCTGTATTGACAAAACTCTTAACAACAAAAGTTTTTAAACAACTTAAAAATAAACATCGTGTTGCTATTTTTAGTTTAGCTTTTGCCTTTGCACTTTCTTTCTGTGCCGAACATTTCTTTGGCGTTGCAGACATTACAGGTGCTTATTTTGCAGGGTTGATTTTATGCAATGAGTCACCGAAAGAATATATTGATGATAAAGTTAATGTAACTTCCTATATGATATTTGGTCCGATTTTCTTTGCAAGTATCGGTATCAAAACAGATTTGAGCAACGGTATGGATATGAACATTGTTTGGTTCTCGTTGGCATTGTTAGTCGTTGCTGTACTGTCTAAAATTGTTGGCTGCGGTTTGGGTGCAAAACTTTGTAAATTTAATAACAAAGAGGCTTTGGCTATCGGCATAGGCATGGTTTCTCGTGGAGAAGTTGCTTTAATCGTTGCTGACAAAGGTACACAAGCGGGAATTATTGATGCCTCTCTTTATCCTGCTATTGTTTTGGTTGTTATTGTAACCACAGTTATTACGCCTATTCTTTTAAAAGTTGTTTTATCGGATAAGAATAAAAATTCCAAAGACAATTTGAAACCAGTTGTTTCTTAATATTTAGTTAAAAATTCGGTGCAACCGATAAGGTTATACCGAATTTTTTGTATAATATAAAAAATCATATGAGTGCAATTACATTTATGCCATGTTTAAACGCATATTTGCGGATTTCAGTCATATTATTAGAAATAAATATTACTTCTATTTAAGAGTTTATTTTTTAGGCGTTTGTATATACTATTGTTGAGGTGATAAAATGCCTAAACAAGGTATGAAGCGTGAATATCATGAAGAAAATCACAGTGTGCCGCCTGTACCTCTAATTCAAGGCAAGGCCAAACACGGAAAAGCTGATGCTAATCCAATTATTGCAGGAACACAAGGGGAAAACTTAAAGGTATATCATTCAAAACCACATTCTGATGAAAAACCTATAGCTTCAGTTTATCCTGTAATAGATAATGACCTTGCAAGAGATAATATCGAAAATGATTTGAGTGCAGCAGATTTGCAGGATTTATAAACTTTCATTTTAGCCATTTGAAAAATTCAAATGGCTTTTTATTTATAGGAGGCAACAATGAAATCAATATGGCAAGAAACAGAACTTCCAAAGTTTCCGTCATTAAATGGAGATATGCATACAGATGTACTGATTATCGGTGGCGGAATGGCAGGAATTTTGACGGCGTATTTTTTACAGAAAAATAATATCAATTATGTTCTTGTTGAAAAAGAAAGAATTTGTAATGGAACAACGAGGAACACCACAGCAAAAATTACTTTTCAGCATGGATTGATTTATCATAAAATTTTAAAGAATAATGGCATTGAGGCAGCTCAAAAATACCTATATGCTCAGAAATCTGCCTTTGATAAATATGCTGAATTATGTCAAAATATAGATTGCGATTACGAAATAAAAGATAACTATGTCTATTCCCAAAATAATCAATCTAAATTGTTAAGTGAAATGAAAGCCTTAGATAAAATTGGATATAAACAAGTAAAATTTTGTCCTTCTCTCCCCTTACCTGTACAAACAGTGGGAGCGGTTCAGTTTTCACACCAAGCACAATTTAATCCTTTAAAATTCATTTCCGCCATTGTTAATGAACTGAACATATGCGAACACACTTGTGTGAAAGAAATGGAAAAAAATACAGCCGTTACCGATAAGGGGCGTATTTATGCAAAGATTATTATTATTGCTACACATTTCCCTTTTGTCAATAAACATGGAAGTTATTTTCTTAAACTCTATCAGCACCGCTCCTATGTTATTGCACTAAAAGATGCTGAAAAGTTTGATGGAATGTATGTTGATGAATGCCGAAAAGGTTTTTCGTTCAGAAATTACCAAGATTTTTTATTATTGGGCGGTGGCGGTCATCGCACGGGAAAAGAAGGTGGTAATTGGAATGAATTGCGTTCTCTTGCACAAAAAGCCTATCCTCATGCAAAAGAAAAATTTTTTTGGGCGGCTCAGGACTGTATGAGTTTGGACGATATTCCTTATATAGGAAAATACTCAAAAAATACACCGTTTTTTTATGTGGAAAGCGGCTTTAATAAGTGGGGTATGACAAGTTCTATGGCTGCCGCTATGATTATTAGTGATATAATTCTTGGAAAATCAAATGACTATACTGATGTTTTCAATCCGTCCAGGAATATAATTAAACCACAGTTGTTAATTAACGGCTTTGAGGCAACAAAAAATCTATTAACTTTTTCTAAAAAAAGATGTCCTCATCTTGGTTGTGCATTAAAATGGAATCATGCAGAACGCTCATGGGATTGTCCATGTCATGGTTCACGCTTTTCTGAAAACGGAAAAGTATTGGAAAATCCGGCAAACGGAGATTTAAATTAGTTTTTTAATACAGCGGTAGGATATATTTTACCGCTGTATTTTTATTGTATAAGCAGAAAAAATGGTGTACAATAAAAGTATGTTTACACAAATTTTGTAAAATAAGGAGGTCGATTTATGGCTTATAATGAATTGATAAAAAACTTTATACATATTCGGGAATATATGAAACAGTTTTATATTTATGGCTTTAAAAGCCGAACTGAGTATCATAACAAAAGTACCCGTTCTTACGATGATGAACGCCGTCGAATTGAAAGTTGGCTTGAAGATTATATGCACTTTCGTCAAACAGCGGACGGAAAACAGATTTTTATCTCTATTGACAGTCATTTTTACTGTCATAACCCTCTTTATAAAGCTTGGAAAACCCGTAGTTTTACGGATAAAGATATTATCTTGCATTTTATTATATTTGATATTTTAAATAATTCAGATATTACTTTGACGGTATCGGAAATCATTGAAAAAATAGATAATGATTATTTAACATTTTTTTCTAATCCACCGAGCTTTGATGAATCTACCGTTCGCAAAAAATTAAAAGAATATGTGACACTTGGATTACTTTCATCTGAAAAAATAGGAAAAGCAGTAAAATATCGCCGAACAAGTAGCAGTCCATTTACTCAAACAGATGTATTAAACTTTTTTTCAGAAATTGCTCCCTGTGGTGTAATCGGTTCATTTATTCTGGATAAAATTGATACATATAAAGATAATTTTACATTTAAACACCATTACATTACAAATGCTCTTGATTCAGAAATACTGTATGAGCTTTTTGATGCAATGAACGAAAAAATTGAGATTAAATTGACAATTAACAGACGGAAAAGCAACGGATTTCATGAACATACAGTTGTTCCACTTCGTATTTTTATAGGTGTACAGAGTGGACGGCAATATCTTTTAGGATACCAAAGGTCTACTAAAAGAATAACCTCTTTTCGCTTGGATTATATTTTTAGTATTGAAAAAATTGCTGTTGTCGATGATTATACTGAACTGCGTCAGGTTTTAGACTGTATGCAAAAGAATATGTGGGGAGTCAGCACACAGGGACAGAGCGGGCGAATAGAACATATTGATTTTACCATAAAATATAATCCAGGTGAGGAATACATATATCATCGATTGGAACGGGAAAAGCGGTGTGGTACAGTAGAAAAAATAAATGATTACAGCTGTCGCTTTTCCGCTGATGTATTCGATACAAATGAAATGATACCATGGATTAGAACATTCATTTGCAGGATTACTGAAATTCATTTTTCCAATAAGGCTTTGGAGAAAAGATTTAAGGCAGATATTGAAGAAATGTATAAACTTTATGGTTTGGACAGGGGTGCAGACAATGATTTTCAGTGAGATTTACGGAGCTTATTACAATACAGTCGCAAAAATTATTGAACAAGCAATAAAAACACCATTATCAAATAAAGATATACGAAAAATCATAGAAAAATATGCTTTTGCCGAAAGTCTTATACCTATTGAAACCGCATTAAAATCAGAACGCTGGACCTTACTTTTTTCTGACGGTACAACTCCGATTAAAAACACACCAACCATGCCCTTGACAATTCTTCAACGCCGTTGGCTGAAATCTATTTCTCTTGACCCAAGAATAAAGTTGTTTGATGTAACATTCGACGAGCTTAATGATGTTATGCCGTTGTTTACAAGCGAGGATTACTATATTTTTGACCAATATAATGATGGTGATTCCTTTGATGATGAAAAATACATAAGAAATTTTCGATTGATATTAGACGCCATAAAAAATCAATATCCGCTCCGTATAGGTATTTTCAATAGAAAAGGATTGAAAACGGATATTACGGTTCAACCTCAATATTTGGAGTATTCGGAAAAAGACAATAAATTTCGGGTTATTGTTAGCGGTTGTCGATATGTGAACATTATCAATCTTGGACGAATTTATTATTGTGAAAAATACGATGGCTTATTTAAAATAAATATGGCTGCTCAAAAGAAGAAATATAGTAAAATGCTTGTTTTGGAATTAAAAGATGAACGAAATGCTTTGGAAAGAGTACTTTTCCACTTTTCTCATTTTGAAAAGGAAGCGGAGAAATTAGGTGGGAATTTATATCGTATTAAAATTCTTTATGATAAGAACGATGAAACTGAAATGGTTATCCGTATTTTATCATTTGGTCCTAAAATTAAAGTTATTGAGCCGAATGAATTTGTGGAGCTTATTAAGGAACGGTTAAAACAACAGATGAAATACGGAATATAAATTCGCAGCTTTTTTTCCATGATATTCCCTACTTTATTCAATATAATATTGTTAAAAGAGAAATTGAGTAAAGAGGCGATTATATGTTTGAAATTATCGGAAAAAATAATACAGCTGTTTGTTATGCAGCTATCGTGGAAGATAAGGCTATCGAACAAATTAGAACAATGTGCGACCAGAAATTTACAGAAGGCTGCCGTATTCGCATTATGCCTGATGTTCATTCCGGAAAAGGCTGTACCATTGGAACAACAATGACAGTTAAAGATAAAGTTGTTCCTAATATAGTTGGTGTTGATATAGGTTGCGGTATGTACACGGTTAATCTCGGAAAACAGAAAATCGACTTAGAATTATTTGACGCAGCAGCTCATAAAGTACCTTCGGGTATGCATGTTTGGGAAGGCAGACAGGAACGCTTTGATTTGACGGCTTTAAAATGTTACCGCAGTTTGGAAAGAACAAGTTGGATTGCAAAAAGTTTGGGAACACTCGGTGGCGGCAACCATTTTATTGAAATAGACAAAGCCTCTGACGGAACACAATATTTAGTTATCCATACAGGCAGCAGAAATTTAGGAAAACAGGTTGCGGAATATTATCAACATCTTGCGATTGAACTGCACAAAGGCAAAGAGGATTATTTCAAAAAGAAAGATGCTTTAATTGCAGAATATAAAGCTGCCGGCAGGCGAAAAGAAATTCAAAAAGCATTGAAAGAATTGCATTGGACAAGTCATGAATTGGATATTCCACCTGAACTTTGTTATTTATACGGAAGTTATTTGGAGGACTATTTGCATGATGTTGATATTTGCCAAAAATTTGCAATAAGAAACCGTGAACTGATTGCTGAAAAACTTTTGACATTTTCAAAACTGAATGGTACAGACGGTTTTCATACTATTCATAACTATATTGATATTGATGAAATGATTCTTCGCAAGGGAGCAATTGCTGCTCATAAAGGCGAAAAAGTTCTTATCCCTATCAATATGCGTGATGGAAGTATTTTGGCTCTTGGAAAAGGAAATCCAGAATGGAACTTTTCTGCTCCTCATGGTGCAGGACGTGTTATGTCACGCTCAAAAGCAAAGGAAACCTTGAAAATGGAAGATTACAGAGCGGCTATGGCAGGAATATATACAACCTCTGTAAATGAGGCAACACTTGATGAAGCTCCTTTTGCCTATAAATCCTTAGAAGATATTATTGATGTCATCGGTGAGGCAGTTGATGTTATTGAGGTTTTAAAGCCGATTTATAACTTCAAAGCCTCAAACTAAGATAAAAATTTTACTAAACCATAGAACTGAAAAATACATTCTGTGATAAAACAACAATCTGTCATAGAATGTATTTTTTATTATATATTAAATTATTAACTACACTTTTTTCTATTTGAAAAATTTTTTAAATAAATTTTAATTTATCATTAGTATGACATATTTTATTTTTATTAAAAATTATCCCTAAGTAAAGTTCTAAATCAGATTTTGTTATATACATATTACTTATGAATTGACACTCTGCCCTTGACATTTGCGGCTTAATCGTGTACCATAATATTTACTGAAAGAATAGACTTTGTCGGTCAAGGTTATATTTTCTTGGTAAATATTTGCTCGATTTTGCTAAATAAAATTTGCGAAATAAACGACTTCGTAACTATATCTTTTTTTAGGTTAGTTGTGAAGTAAAATTCAAGGTGCAAAAGGAGAACAACGATTA
>JBJEQG010000079.1:0-55626 GCA_051881635.1 Acutalibacteraceae bacterium | reverse complement strand
CCAATCAAGGATACTCACCAATTTGGATTAAAAAAGAGGAAAACTGCCCAACAGCGGTTTTCCTCTTTTATTTTGCAAAACTTTCAACAGATAATTTTCAACTTTTCAACATTTTGATGTTGAAAATTCATTCTTTTGCATATTTCTTTGGCTCTGTTTCATAAATATTTTCACCATAAGAGTCAATAACAACGATTGCGGGAAAGTCCTTAATCTCAAAACGATGAATGGCCTCCGTTCCCAAATCTTCATACGCCAATATTTCAGAGCTTTGAATACTGCGGGAAATCAATGCCGCCGCTCCGCCAATCGCCGCAAAATAAACTGCACCGTTGCGTTTCATAGCGTCAATTACGGGTTGCGTTCTTGCCCCTTTTCCAATCATACCTTTTAAACCTAAATCCAAAAGAGCAGGAGAATATTTGTCCATACGATAACTTGATGTTGGACCGGCCGGTCCGACAGCGTGCCCCGGCTTTGCTGGAGCAGGCCCGACATAGTAAATCACTTCGCCTTTTATATCAACGGGCAGATTTTCGCCTTTACCGATAAGTTCATAAAGACGCTTATGGGCAGCGTCACGCCCCGTCAACAGCGAACCCGAAAGTAAAACGCTGTCCCCTGCGTGCAAATTTTTGATGACATCATCTGTAAGCGGCAATGTAATTTTTTTAACCTCCGACATTTTCTTTCCTCCTCTTTACAAAACAACTGATTTATGACGGGACGCATGACAGCAAATATTGACGGCAACAGGCATACCCGCAATATGTGTTGGAAACACCTCAACATTTACACCCAATGCTGTCGTATTTCCACCCAATCCCGCAGGTCCAAAACCCATTTTGTTGATTTCTTCCAAAAGTTCATGCTCCAAAGCGGCGTATCGTTCATCTGCATTGTCGGTTTGAATAGAACGGAATGTTGCCTTTTTCGCCAACTGAGCAGCTTTTTCAAAAGTACCTCCAATACCGACACCGACTACAATCGGCGGACAAGGGTTCGGTCCTGCATGGCGTACCGTTTCCAAAACAAAATTACGAACACCCTCAATACCCGCTGACGGTGTGAGCATACGCACAGCCGACATATTCTCACTGCCAAATCCCTTACAGCCTGCCAAAATATGAATTTCATTTCCGGAAACAATTTCCGTATAAATAATTGCCGGTGTATTGTCTTTGGTATTAACACGGTCAAAAACAGGGTCATCAACAACCGATTTTCTCAGATAACCGTCTATGTATGCCTGACGGACGCCCTCTTGTACTGCCTCATAAAAACTGCCGTTTTCAATAACGACTTTATCGCCGTACTCAACAAACAGAACCGCCATACCCGTATCCTGACAAATCGGTACCTGTTCATTTGCAGCGATTTTGTTGTTTTGCATCAACTGCTGTAAAACATTTTTTCCCACAGGTGATTGCTCTTTTTCGTATGCCGCACAAAGAGCCTCACTAATGTCTGTACCGATATTATAATTCATATCCATATACAGTGTCTTAACAGTTTGTGTTAAAACAGATGCCTCTATTTTTCTGATTTCCATATATACCACTCCAATTTCATATTCTTTTTCCATTATAATCATTTACAAAGACTTTTGCAATGACAGAAAAAACAATTTTTTTTGAATATCGTATGCAAAATAAACAAAAAATTTCTTCAACTTTTGAATTAACTTGACAATTTTCGTTATTTATATTAAAATAATTATTAACAGACTATGAAGAAAAATGAGATGATGTCATGCAGGATAAAAATATACATATCATTGACCAACAAAATAAAACATTTTGGTTTGAAGGCTCTCCGTTAGCCTTGTGTTCTGTCACATTTTTTAAAAATATTGATGACGGTCATTTATATGTTGACGCCCTGTTTCAAAACGAACAATCAAACGAGATTTCTTCGGCTGCCGTCAGGATTTTGTGCTATGACACAAGCCGAAAACTCTTGACGCCGGCTGTTAACTATACTTATTCTCAGCTTTCCTGCACAAGAAACGGCTGTTTTGGAGATGCGTGCAACATAAAAATTTCCAATACAAATACACGCTTTGTAGAAGTTATTTTAATGTCTGTCACTGATATAAACGGCAATAAGTGGGAAAATAAAAAAGAACAGAAGTTTGACATTTCCCTCCAACAGGGAAATATTTATTCTGCCTTAGGTAAATACTATCCGATTTTCCACGATATATGTAAGGAACAGAACATTCACCCCGAAGTTTTGATGTTTGACCCCAATGTTTCTAATAACAATTATTGGTTATGTGCCTGTGGGTGCTTTAACTGGCCAACAGAAAAAAAATGTGTTTTCTGTCAGACACCACGCAGGTTTTTGGAAACTTATATCCAAACCGATAATTTAGATAAACGCTTTCAACAAATGAATGAGGAAGAAAAGCGTCAATCCGCTGAACGATTAAAAGATTTTCTTAAACACCAAAATGAACGCTTAGACCCGGAATTTATCCGTATGAGAAATATTCAACTGACAAAACAACGCAACAAATGGATACGAAAACGCATTTTTAAGATTGTTTTGCCTATCATAATTATTTTGGCACTGATTTTGGGCGGTTATGCCATTTATGAGTGTGTTATCAAACCGCCTCTCATGTACTCTCAGGCTCAGTCTATAATGGCATCGGGAGATTATGAAAAAGCCGCCGCCGCATTTGAAAATCTTGGAGAATATAACAACTCACCCGAACAGGTTCTAAACGCCAAATATCAATCGGCACTTCAAAACTATAACAATGGCAATATTTCCGCTGCCGTACAAATTTTATCTACCCTTGGCAATTATATGGGAGCTTCCGATATTTGCAAAAAATATCAGTATGATTTGGCAGAAAAAATGCTGAATGACAATCATATTGATGAGGCACTTGGATTATACGCTGTTGTAGGAGATTATGCAGATGCTGTACAAAAGTATAAAAAATGCCAAAAATTGCTTTACCAATCAGCTTATACGGCATATCAAAACTCTGAGTATGACACAGCATTGAGATTGCTGAAAAAACTGCCGGATTATTCCCCTGCTGTCGAGCTTAGAAAGACCTTGTTCACAATGGAACAAATCCTCAGTCCATGTTTAAACGGAGAGAATTTTGCTGTATGGTCTGTCGAAAACCTTATCTGTCCTACTTGTAATCATGAAACACTATCCTATACTTTAAATTTTTATGCAAACGGTAATTATGTTTTTGTTACTCAATGTATCAACGAAAACCACAATTATAAATCAACACTTTCCGGTTCTTATACACTCATATCCGGTATGTTTAGCGACACTGCCCATAACCTTTCTTCAAAAATAATTTCCGTCCAAACTGTAAACCCTAATGACCACAATGGAAAAAATACCGCTATAATGATGCAAAATCCTTTTAGCCCAAAAAAGACCTTAACCGTTTACGGCAACATCATTACAGATGATGCTATAAAAATCGAAAATTAGAAACACAATTAAAGATATATTTTTACAGCAAAAACCTCCGTAAAGACTATAAAATCTTACGGAGGTTTTTCTCTGTTCGTATTATTTGCGTTTAAAACTTTCTTTCAGTGAAACCGAGCGGTTAAATACCAAATTACCGTCTTTGCTATCAGCATTATCAACACAAAAATAACCCAAACGCATAAATTGGAATGACGCAGGAGCCTGAACATTTGCCAAAGCCGCCTCAACCTTGCAGTTTTTCAAAACCGTCAATGAATCGGGGCGGAGATAATCCAAAAAGTTTCTGTCACCAACATCAGGGTCCGGTACGGTAAACAAATTTTCATAAAGACGAACTTCAGCGTCAACGGCTGTTTGTGCGTCAACCCAATGAATTGTACCTTTAACTTTACGGCCGTCCGGTGTATTGCCGCCTCTGGTTGCGGGGTCATATTCGGCATAAACCTCCACAACATTGCCATTTTCGTCTTTTTTACAGCCTGTGCAACGAACAACATAGGCAGTTTTTAAACGGACTTCATTATTGGGGAACATTCTGAAATAGCCCTTAATAGGTGTTTCCATAAAGTCCTCCGCTTCAATATACAATTCACGGGAGAATGTAATTGTATGCGTACCAAACTCCGGGTGGTTAGGGTGGTTTTCTATTTCAAAGGTTTCGCTTTGCCCCTCAGGGTAGTTAGTAATAATAAGTTTCACAGGGTGAAGAACTGCCATTGCACGGTAAGCATTTTCGTTTAAATCCTCACGCAGACAATGCTCCAAGAAACCATAATCAACCGTACTATTTGATTTTGCCACACCGATACGCTCGCAGAAATTACGGATTGAAGCCGGTGTATAACCACGACGGCGTAAACCGCACAATGTCGGCATACGGGGGTCGTCCCAACCTGATACATATTTTTCCTCAACCAACTGGCGGAGTTTTCTTTTGCTCATAACGGTATTATTGATACCCAAACGGGCAAACTCAATCTGACGGGGCTTTGCCTCAACCGAAACATTGTTAATAACCCACTCATAAAGCGGACGGTGGTCCTCAAATTCGAGAGAACAAAGAGAATGTGTGATACCCTCCAAAGCGTCCTCAATCGGGTGTGCAAAGTCATACATCGGATAGATACACCACTTATCTCCCGTACGATGATGAGAAATACGGTTAATTCTATAAATAACGGGGTCACGCATATTAAAGTTACCCGATGCCAAATCAATTTTGGCTCTCAGCGTCATTTTGCCGTCCTCAAATTCGCCGTCCTTCATGCGTTTGAACAAATCCAAACTTTCAGCAATCGGTCTGTCACGATACGGGCTGACGGCAGGGTGGGAAATGTCGCCCCTGTTTTCACGCATTTGTTCAGGAGAAAGCTCACAAACATAAGCCAAACCCTTTTCAATCAATTCAACGGCAAAATCATACATTTTGTCAAAATATTCTGAGGCATAGTAAAAACGGTCGTCCCATGTAAATCCCAGCCATTGAATATCCTCTTTAATAGCGTCTACATACTCAACATCTTCTTTTGTCGGGTTGGTATCGTCCATACGGAGATTACATTTTCCGCCGAAGCGTTCCGCCGCACCAAAGTCAATACAAATTGCTTTGGCATGACCAATATGCAGATAACCGTTTGGTTCGGGAGGAAAACGGGTATGAACCTCTTTGCCCTCAAACTGACCGCCCTCGGCAATATCCTCCTCAATAAAATCAAAAATAAAATTGCCTGCCGCCAATTCTTCGTCTTTAATTTCTTCTGACATATTTTATCCCCCTTAATCAATCGGCTTTCAGTTTTTCTAAACCGTTTTTCAATCTTTTAAACGACTCATCTCTGCCCAGAATATCCAAAATTTCAACCGCACCGCCGGGCGTAACCGCTTTACCTGCCGCCGCAATACGAACCGGCCACATTATTGTGCCGTTTTTAACTTCCAACTTTTGTGCCAATCCAATAAGGCAATCATGAATGGCATCGTGTGTCCATTCCGTAAGATTTTCCAAAGCCTGTACGGCTGTTTCCAACATCGGCAATGCATTTTCCAAAGTGGTCTTGCTCTTTTTATTGACAAACAGTTCTTTGTCATAGTCGGGCAATTCTGCAAAGAAATCAATCTTTTCGGGAATTTGCGTCAATTTTGTTGTTCTCTGCTGTAAAATAGATGCCAGCTTAACCCAATCAAATTCCTTATTCGGCAAAGCCTTACGGAAATATGGCATGGCTCTCTCGGCAAATTCTTCAACCGTCATTTTCTTAATATATTCACCGTTCAGCCATTCCAACTTATCATAGTCAAATACAGCGGGAGATTTACTGATTCCGTCTACGGAAAAGCGTTCCGTCAGTTCTTGCAGTGTAAAAATCTCCTGATTATCTTTCGGACACCAACCCAAAAGAGCAATATAATTGATAATCGCCTCAGGCAAAAAACCGTCTGCCGTCAAATCGGCAAAACTTGTTGCACCATGACGCTTCGACAATTTAGAAACCGTACCGTCAGCGTTCTTTCCCATAATCAGCGGCAAATGAACATAGGTCGGAATTTCCCAGCCGAAAGCCTCATATAAAAGATTATATTTCGGTGTTGAGGAAAGATATTCGCACCCTCTGACAACATAATTGATATTCATGGTATGGTCATCAATAACATTGGCAAAATTATAGGTCGGATAGCCGTCTGCCTTGATTAAAATTTGGTCTTGGAGTTCTGAATTTTCAACGGTAATCGTACCAAAAACAGCGTCATCAAAACTTGTACTGCCTTCCAACGGCATTTTTTGACGAATAACATACGGTGCACCGCTGTCCAAAAGACGCTGTACTTCTTCTGCGGGCAAATTACGGCAGTGACGGTCATAACCAACACCGATTTCGTCCGAATTTTCTTTCAGTGATTCCAAACGCTCCTTACTGCAAAAGCAATAATAAGCCTTTCCCTTTTTAATCAATTCCTCAGCGTACGGCAAATACATAGACTTTCGTTCACTCTGAACATAAGGACCATAAGCACCGCCGATGTCCGGACCTTCGTCATGTTTTAAGCCGGCGGTTTTCAATGTATCATAAATCAACTCAACAGCACCTTCAACCTTGCGTTCCTGGTCTGTGTCCTCAATACGCAATACGAAATCGCCGCCCTGAGATTTTGCAATCAAATATTCATACAAAGCTGTACGCAAATTGCCAACATGCATAAAGCCTGTCGGACTTGGGGCATATCTTGTTCTTATTTTCTCTGAACCCATGTTTTATCCTCCGTTTGCGGTCTGACCGCTAAAAATTGGTATTTGCTTATTATTATACAAACGGCATTACCTGTTTGTCAACTGCCGTATAATCAGTAAATACCCTGTACGGAAACCTCTCCCGAATAAATCGGTAATTTCCTGCCGTCATCTGTCTTTATAATCAATTCACCTGTGGGGAAAATATCAACCGCCGTACCTTCAATATGTGTATTATTGCGTTCCACTGAAACACGCCGTCCTATTGTGGCACACAATGACTTAAACTGCTGCATATCCTCAGTCGAAATACTCAGCAAATATGATTTCATAGCCTTATCCAAAGACTTTGAAACCTCTGCCAAAAATGTACTGCGGTCCATCTTTTCTCCCTTTTCCAAAAAGAGCGATGTTGCCTTTTTACTAACTTCTTCATCAAAATGACTTTGATTGATATTGATGCCTATACCGATAACAACAAAATCCACACGGTCGGTTTGGGCTTCCATTTCCGTCAGGATACCGCAAACCTTTTTATTTCCGATAATAACATCATTCGGCCATTTGATTTTTGCGTCACAGCCCGTCAAACGGCGAATGACCATACAAACCGCATATCCCGCCACTAATGTAATGGCGGCAACATCAGACGGTGCTAATTCTGGACGCAATAAAAACGAAAAGTAAACACCGCCGTCCTGCGAACTCCATGAACGCCCCAAACGCCCACGCCCTGCCGTCTGAATATCTGCCGCCACAAGGACACCCTCAGCGGCATTGTTATGAGCCAGGCGTTTAATTTCCTCATTTGTGGAGTCCACAGTTCGCATAATATGAATATCCGTTCCGACACAGGTCGCTTTATAGTCCCCCATTGCCTTTTTAACATCATTTAAATCCAAAATATCGGGACGCTCACACAGCTTATAGCCTTTATTTGTAACCGAAAGGATAGTATAACCGGCTTCTTTCAGTGCATTAACACATTTCCAGACCGTTGTTCGGGAAACACCCAATTTGTTGCTGATTTCCTCTCCCGAAATATAGTCATCAGCCGCTTTTAGCAACTCTAAAACTTTATTTTGCAAAAACAGTCGCCTCCCTTTAATTAACTTTCCCCAATAAGCAGAATAACCGGCCGAAAAACAAGGCTTTCGACCGGTCAGCAGAAACAAAACAAATATTAGGTCTTAGATTTCAGTTTCAGACTTTGTTTCAACAGGCTTGCTTTCTGCCTTTACTTCGACATCTGCCGTTTTCTCTGTCGGCTTTTCGTCCTCAGCACAGCAGATTGTAATATCGCCGTCATCATAGTCTTCTTCTTCCTCGATTATCTCGGGAGCTGGTGCTTCAACGGGTACAATCTTCGGTTTATATTCTTCTTCGGGCATACCGTTGCGTTCAATATAAACATAGCGTTCCTGTGCTTTTTTAAGTCTTGCCTTTGCGGTTTCAATGGTTTTCGTCAGCTCGGTAAAGTCAATTTCTTCGTTTTGTTCATGATTCATACTTTGGTAGTAATGTTTTCCCAAAGCGATATAAGCCTCATTCAAAGTCTGTGTTTCGGCCTTGATAACAAGGTTAAGACGGTTCAGTTGGGCATATTTTCTGTTGGAGTCAACAATACCCTGCACAGCCTGCGACAAACCCATACCAATACGGTCAATAAAATACATAGCTTAAATCCTCCCATAAATTAAGTTTTTTACAAAACATGATGTACAAAATAACAATAATATAATTATACAACAGTTCAAATGATTTTAACAGTCCTTTTTTAAATTTTTTGTTTTCTTTTCCAAAATTAAACTTTTATCCGCACATCAAAAAATACATGGAAATTGTAAGTATGATTAAAAATCCAAAGTTAAACGCCGAAAAAAGTCCTATATAACCTTTAATACCCTTTGGATTATGTTTACCATACTCTCTGAAAGTAATCAAACTTGCCAAAGAGGCAATCAGTGTTCCCGCACCACCGATATTAACACCAACCAAAAGTTCCTGATAATTTTCCGTAAATTGCGACAGCAAAATTGCTGACGGTACATTGCTGATTATCTGGCATGACAAAACACTGAATATCAATGTACTTTGATTTAAAAGATAATCAAACAGGTTTTTGACAACCTCTATTCTCGCCATATTTCCCGCAAATATAAAGAATGCCACAAAGGTCAAAAGCAACGGATAGTCCACCATTTTCAATGCCTTGTGGTCGGCAAAAAGCAAGACAATCGGAATAACAATCAATCCGATATAATACGGAATACCACGAAATACAACCGCTATTGCCAAAACAAACAGTACGGCATATAAAACCGTTCGTTTCGGGTCAAGTTTTTCACGATGTTCCTGAAGCTCCATAGGCTCTTTTTTTACGAACAAACAACAAACCGTAATCAAAACCACTGCTATAATAAACGGAGGAAACATAATCCGAACAAATTCATCATCAGCAATATTGTATTTCGTATAAAGATAAAGATTTTGCGGATTGCCGAAAGGTGTCAGCATACCGCCTAAATTTGCGGCGATATTCTGCATGATAAAAGTAAACGCCATATATTTTTCCTTGTGCGTACTACTCAAAACATAATACCCCAACGGCAGAAAAGTCAGTAATGCCATATCGTTTGCAATAAGCATTGAACCGATAAAAGTAATATATACCAAAGTCAGAATTGAGCGTCTGGTATCCTTACAGGATTTTACGATTTTTTGTGCCAAAATATAAAAGAAGTTGATGTTTTTTAAGGCACAAACTACCGCTAAAACACAAAACAAACAGCTCAGAGTTTTAAAATCGAAATAGGATAAATATTGGCTGTCAGGCGGAACAAATATTGATGTTACAACTGCCGCCAATAACGCAATCATTAGAACCATATTGCTTTTTACAAAACTCCAAACGCCCATTTTGACATCTCCAAAGGTATTTTTATATTTCCGCTACCCGTGACAGTTTTCTTCCAAAGGGTTTATTCATCAACAACAAAAAAATAATATTGGATATGGCATAAACCGCCGTATGCGGTAACGATGCAATCAATGCCGCCCCATATAATGCCCAACTGAACTCGGCATTGTACCAAAGCACACTCCAAAAATCCATAATAACCGAATATAAAACCCCCGAAAATACACCATATATTATAAGAAGAATTTTACTTCTCTGCAAGGGCTTTCCCAATAATCCCGCAATAAATCCAATCATTCCCCATGAAAACATCTGAAATGGTGTCCATGGACCTTGTCCAAACCAAAAGTCCGAAATCAAAGCACTGAATGAACCTGTCAAAAATCCCGCCGTTCCCCCCAAATACATTGCTGTCATAACGGTAATTGCCGTAACGGGCTTAAATGCGGGCAAAAATCCGAATACAAAACGCCCCGCAACTGCTAATGCCGTCATAACTGCCACAATCACCAGCTTTCGTGTTCGCCCTCTCTTTTCGTAAATCATATAAAACAACAAACACACAATAACGGCAATAACAACAGAAACATAAGCATACGCATTTTCCCCGAAAAAAAACATACTGCACAGCAATACAACAGGAATGATTACAAAGGAAACGACATTCTCTAAAATTTTCTTAATCATCATAAATACCGCAAGCCTTTACAGCCTCTTTCACCGTAATAATGTTTTCATCAAAAGAACGCATAACCTTGTTGGTTGGTGTTGTATAAAAATGATTTTTTGCAAAGAAACGGTGCGGTTCATCAACAGATACAATTTCACCGTTGAAAAGCAAGGCACAGCGGTCGGCACATAAGGCGGCAAATTCCGTATCATGGCTGACAACCAAAAGTGTCAAACCTTCGGCTTTCAATCTTAACAATATATCCGCAATCCGTCCTTTCAAAACAGCATCTGCTCCTTTTGTCGGCTCATCTAACAATAGGATTTTCGGTTTTGTTGCCAACACCTTGACGAATGCACAAAGCTGTTGTTCACCGCCACTCAAATCATAAGGGTGACGGTCGAGAAATGCCGATATATCCAACCCGTAAATTTCTTTTTCGGCATTAACCGTTTGCAAATCCTCTCTTATACTGTCCTTAACAAAAACAGTCGTTACATCTTGCGGCAAAAATGCCAAACAATCTTTATAAAGGGATTGATTTTTATATGCCGTCAATTTTTTGCCGTACAAACGAATTTTTCCGCTGTATTCCCGATAAATCCCTGCCGCTATATTTAAAAATGTACTCTTTCCCGAACCGTTGCCGCCAAGCACAAAAAGAATTTCATTTTCGCATAAATCCAATGAAAGCCCTTTGAGTATATCTGTACCCTTTTCTTCATATCTGAACCATATATCTTTAAAAGAAAATAAAGGTGTCGATAATTTGGAGGACGGCAAAAGCGTTATCGGTTTGACTTGCGTATGCCGTTCAATTAAGGGGACTGCTGTTTTTGCCGTCAAAGCACAATCTTCATTTTCCCGACAAAGCGGTGCTGTTATTTGAACTGCTGACGGCATGAGCCGAAATATATTTTTTTTGCAGTCAAGCCGTTGACAGACTTTCTGTGGCGTATCATTATACAAAATCTGCCCTTCCTCCAAAACCATAAGACGGTCGCATAATTCCAAAATTCCGTCTAAATTATGTTCCACAATCATTACCGCTGTGTGAAATTCCCGATTAACCTCATGCAGAATATTCAAAAAAGCCTTGCGTGAAATGGGGTCAAGCTGTGCCGTAGGTTCATCTAAAAGCAGAAGTTTCGGCTGCATAATCATAACCGCCGCCAAATTAAGCATTTGTTTTTGTCCGCCCGAAAGCTCAAAAATACTTTTATTGATTAAATCTTCCAAACCAAAAAAACAGGCTGTTTCGGCAATACGGCGTTTTATAACATCATTCTTTAAGCCGATACTCTCCAATCCAAACGCCAACTCATGCCAAACTTTATCCGTTATAATCTGGCTGTCCGGATTTTGCATAACAAAGCCAACGGAACAAGCCGCCGTCTTTTCGTCTAACTGAGTATAAGCTGTCCCGTTGAAGTAAACTTCACCGTCAAATACGCCTTTGGGTTTTAATTCCTGTTTTAAGAGCCGTAAAAGCGTGGTTTTACCACAGCCCGTTTCTCCGCAAACAATAATAAACTCTCTTGATTGCACGGAAAAAGAAATATCCCGAATAACGGAATGGCCGTTTTCATAACTGAAACTTAAATGTTCGGCTCTCAGCAATTCCATAAAAACGCCCTCCTTCTTTTCAGGTTTCCCAAAACCGTACAAACAATCGGAAATAAAACCAATACAGCGTAAACCGCATACGCTGTCCAAGTATCAGGTGTATTTGTCGGAAGTGAAAATGACGGATAAAATTCCGTTTTTAACCCGCCTTTTGACTGTACAAACAAAACGACACCGAACAATATTGCAAAAAACACAATCATGAAAACATCGGTCTTTGATATTCTAAAAAACGAAAAACTCTTGCGGTTTTTCAGTTCACCACCACGGGCATAAAATGCATCGGCTGTGCTGACCGACATTTCGATTGACCATGTAACCAAAGCCGAAAATATACTCATTGTGCTTTTAAAGCTGTCAACCACATTATTTTCTTTATACATTCCCAAAGTATGTTGTGTATTGCTGATTTTTTTTGCCTGTCGTCTTAACATGGGAATATAACGGAGTGTCAACGACAAAAAAATGGCAATCTTTGGAGAAATTTTCCCGAAAAGATACATGATTTTATCCGCTGTCATAATTTCCGAGAAAGACAAAAACGCAATAAAAACGGATAAAATCATAATGGCATTATTCATGCCATAAAGCAAAGCCTCCAAAGTTATCGCCTGACCATTGAGGAAAAAAAGAACGGTCACGCCGTTATGGGAAAACAGCGGATTAAGGAGTGTCATTCCAAAAAACAGCACTGACCAAAATAAAATTGTTTTTCCCGTTATTTTGCCAAAAGTAATCTTATAAAAAGCAATAGAACTTATCAGCATTTCAACTAATAAAATCGGGTTTGGAATGAACATAGCCACAATAATAACTGCCATGAAATGCACAAAAACAGTCAATGGATTGTATTCCGCAAACACTCTCATTCCGCAATATCCTTTCCAATATTACAGGTATAAACCCATTCGACAACATCGCCGTCACTGAGGGTATAACCTGAACAACCAACATTCGGTGTTTTTCCGTTGACTTTATACAGCCACCCTGACAAATCTCCGCAGTCAAACTCATACAGATAGTTCAAACCCTTTATATAAACAAAGGTATCATCGCCCCCGGTGTAATCTATCTGTATTTGATTTTCCTTAACCGCTGTCAGCAAAACATCAAAAACCGTATCGCCGTCCTCAAAACCGTAAACCGTTGGATTTAAAATCATACCGTCTGAGGGAAGATAACTGTTTTCCGTTTTACCTATTGCATTAGTGCATGAAATCGAAAGTGTTATTGTTTGGGTTTTAGGCGTGTAATCCTGTGCGGTATAGTATTCCTCTTTGGTTTGTATATTGATTGTCCAAATAAGAATGATAATACCAGCAAAAGCTATAATCAAAACCAAAAGATTTTTGCGGTTTATTTTTTTCCGCACAGCCATAACCGCAAGAATTGCACCAAAAACACAAACCGCACCGATACAAATAATCAAACGATAGTTCGGAGCGAATTTAACTTCATCTTTCGATTTTTTTTCTGTTTCGGATATATTTGCGGACGAATTGTATGGTGAATTTAAAGTACCGCTTTCAAGCAATGAATTTTCCGAATTATTTGGGATTGAAGTTTCTTCAACAGGTTCTGCATTTTCTGAAACAGTGCTTTCCGTTTTGGAAGATTTATCGTTTGGTTGTGACACGCTCTGTTCCGCATTATAAGAAACACTGTCCTCAGGCATTGAAGAAACCGTCTGCGGTTTTGATGTTGTACTTTGTTCTAATGGTTCGGGCGAAATTATACTTTCCTGTGTCACGGAGCTTTCAGACCGTGACACTTCTGTTTTTGATGTTTCCGCCTTTGAGGTTTCTGAAACTTTTGTCCATGATAAAGTTGTATGATTGCTTACAAAGTCGAAAAAGTGCGGCAAATTCTTTTCATATCTTTCCGCCGAAATCAAAGCATACAAAACCTGTACGGTTGCCAAAGCGTTTGACTTTGTACCGACAAGATGAGAAAAACTGCCGTCCGCACATTGATATTTTAAAATTCCGTCATATACTGTCTTACCGTTTTTTATAAAACGCTTGTCCGTTTTATAGTCTATATCAAGAGTATTCAGTGCCACCATAACCTGTGCGGTACTTTCGGAATTTGATGTTCCATAACTTTGAAAATCACCGTCCGACTGCTGTCTTTTTGAAAGAAAATTCAAAGCCCTGTCAATCGAAATTTTAACTCTTTCATATCCATAATATCTCGCCATAGACTGCACCGCCATAGCTGTCACATCAACATCGGACACCGTTCCCGTCAATGCCCAACCGCCGTCTGCATTTTGGAAAGATAAGATTGTATCGAGAATGTTTTCCCTTGAATAAGATATATCCGTATAAGCACCGCAGTCCGTCAAAATCAATCCATAGATATAACTCATAATGCCCAAACTGCCAATGGTTTCCTTCAAAGCTGACGCAACAAAATCATTATATACACCCATAGCCGTATATGCAATCGCTATACGCTGTCTGTCTGTGGCTTTCAGATTTTCGGCAGTGGCTGTATATTCATCGAGTGACTGAATACACAACGAAAAATCCAAATCATTCCGATAACGGCTCAAAGAAATAACATACCAATCAGCGGCACTGCTGCCCATATCTTCTGCAACTTCATAATCTAAAAGTTCCTGCACCGTACCGTTATATTTCCAAGAGAGAATTTGATTTATAACCGTATCTATGCTTTTGGTGTTTGATTGTGCCGTAATTTGAAAATTGGCGGAAACCGTAAAAATTCCCGCCAACATCAATACGGCTGAAATTATGGAAATAAATTTAACCGTAACATTATTCTTCATATTTCTTTTTGCCCACTGTTAAACAAACAATTAACGCCAAAACCGACACCATTCCCAGACATGACAAAGTATTGGTTGTGCTGTCACCCGTATTTAGTTCGCTTGTTTCAATATGACTGCTTTCCGTTTTAATGCTGTTTTCAGAAGTTTGTTTGCTTTCCTCAACAGAACTTTCGGGTTGACTGCTTTCCTGTTTAGAGCTTTCCTCCTCATTCTTTAAAACCATTACCGTATAATCCTCCGCCAAACGAAGTACCAACGGCAAACCTGCCTCATTATACTTTCCAACGCTGATTGTATGTTCGCCCTCAGTCAAATAATCTTTGTCAATCGTAATCTGTCCGTTTCCGTCTGTGATATAAGTTACGGACAAAATCTCCCCGTCTTTTGCGTAAAACCATTCAACCGCCATATCGGTTACAGGATTGACAACCAAAGTGGCATTATAATTTTCATCATAAACAGTGTCTTCACTTGTAAAAGTCAAAATACCGTTAGACAAATCAGATGTGTCAACGGACGGATACTGCATACCAACGCCATACGGGTCGCCATAATACAAAACAATGCTGTCACCCTCACTTAATGCATAATCGCTTACTGTCACGACAGGTGCAACATTATTGACTGTATAGAGCCAACCGTCCCAACCGCCAAAGCTTGCCTCTTTATCTTCATTGACTGCCGAAATCCAACCAATATCCGCACCCGTAATGGTCAAATCCTCGTTTTGTTCATCAATATACATCAAAACATCTTGCACCGTCAATTCATCTGTATTATATGGAACAGACAGCGTATTATAATACAGGTTCTCTGAAATACCTTCAATACGGACGGTTACGGTCATTTCCTTTTCATCAGCCGCAAAAGCAGTCACACAAAATGAACCTGCCACCAAAGCCGATACGGTCAAGGCACAAAGGATTTTCTTTACATTTTTCATTTTCATCAATCTCCTTTAATCTTTATATGAACTTTGGGAAAATGAAAAAAGTATGCAAAGAAAAAGCCTATCTGCCCCAAAAGCAAATAAGCACAAACAAAGCAAGACAGAGAAAACTCCATCTCACTTGAATGGCTGTACTTTTCCATAAACCCAAAAGTATCACAGCAAAAAAAGCTGTCGCCTGTCAAAGCGGCGAGCGACCCGACTTTCAACCGCAAATGCGGTTCAACGGTAATGGTGGTTGCGTCAGAATTTCACTGAACTTCCCTCAGCCTAAAAAGATAGGCGTATGTTCCGCTTGACATATTCAATTTATACTTTTAGTATATCATGCCTATTTTCCAGTGTCAAGTTCGGCGGTTTCATTGACGATGAAATACGAAAATGCTATAATGAAAGCAAACCGACAATTAAAAATCAATCACTTATGAGGTAATCTTACATGATTTATTTCTTTAATGCAAAGCCCGATGAAGTATCAATCCGACAAAAAGAGATTTATCGCTATTTGGGCTACGGTCATGTTTCTCCAACAGACGAGGTCACACAACTGATTGAAAAATGCACTGCGGAATTTAATCAAGCCGTTAATTATAAGGCTTGTTATATCAAAGTGCCGCTCAGTATAGATGAAACAAATTCAGATGTTGATTTTGGCTTTATGAAAGTTCACAGTAAATCTCTGATTTATAATTTAAAGGACTGTCAGGATGCTTATATTTTTGCGGCAACAACAGGAGCAATGGCGGAACGGCTCATTACAAAGCAAAACCGCATTTCCGCCTTAAACGGCATTGTTACAGATGCCATTGGTTCAGCCGCCATAGAGGCATTTTGCGACAAAGTCAATAAATTTCTTGGGACAACAATTAACGGACAATTTCTGCGTCCACGATTTAGCTGCGGTTACGGTGATTTTCCTTTGGAATTTCAGCCCCAAATTTTATCTTTCTTGGATACAAGCCGAAAAATCGGTTTAAATATAACTGATACCCTTATGATGACACCCGTCAAATCCGTTACTGCCGTTGTCGGCATAAGTCCCACACCCAATTCATGCCGCACTGGCTGTATTGCCTGTGAAAAAACAGATTGTCCATACAGAAAGTAGGAATAACTTATGAATATCAAAGAAAAAATGAAAAATGAAATTTTGTATTTTGACGGTGGAATAGGCACAATGCTACAAGAAATGGGATTACAGCCGGGCGAACTTCCCGAAACATGGAATACAAAATATCCCGACCGCATTATTTCTCTGCACCGTTCCTATATTGAAGCGGGAGCAAATATTATCACAACCAACACCTTTGGAGCGAACATCTTAAAGTTTGACAATCTCGATGAAATAGTCACTGCCGCCATTCAAAATGCCCATAAAGCAAATGAGGGACACAATGCTTATATTGCCTTAGACATCGGACCAATCGGCAAACTTTTGAAACCCATTGGTGACCTTGAATTTGAGCGAGCCATAGAAATTTTTGCCGAAACCATTAAAACCGGTGTTAAAGCAGGTATTGATTTAATTTTAATCGAAACCATGAATGACGCTTACGAAACAAAAGCGGCTGTTCTTGCCGCCAAAGAAAACGCCGATGTTCCGATTTTTGTAACAACCGTTTATGACGAAAACGCCAAATTGATGACAGGTGCAAATCCACAGGCTATGGTAGCTCTGTTGGAGGGTTTGGGCGTTGATGCTATCGGCATGAACTGTTCTCTCGGACCGGAACAGATGAAACACATCGTTCCATTGTTGTTTGAAAGTGCAAGCGTTCCTATTATCGTCAACCCTAATGCCGGACTGCCACGAACTGAAAACGGCAAAACCGTTTACGATGTCGATGCGGAAAAATTTTCGGATATTATGGTTGAAATCGTAAAAAGCGGTGCAAGAATTATCGGAGGCTGTTGCGGTACAACACCCGACTTTATCCGCAAGACGGTCGAAAAAACAAAAAACCTCACTCCCCTGCCAATCACTTACAAAAATACAACACTTGTTTCATCATATACCCACGCTGTGGAAATCGGACCGTCCCCCGTTCTTATCGGTGAACGCATTAACCCGACAGGCAAAAAGAAATTTAAAGAGGCACTTCGTCAAAATGATATGGACTATATTTTGAATGAAGGCTTGGCTCAACAGGATAAAGGCGTTCAAATTCTTGATGTCAATGTTGGTTTGCCCGAAATTGACGAAGTTTCCATGATTAAGTCGGCGGTTTATGAACTGCAAAGCGTTATTGACCTCCCCTTACAAATTGATACCGTTGATATTACTGCTATGGAACAAGCCATGAGGATTTACAACGGTAAACCTTTGGTTAATTCCGTTAATGGTAAAGTCAAAAACATGAAAGAAGTTTTTCCGCTTGTTGCCAAATACGGCGGTACGGTTATTGCCTTAACGATTGATGAAACGGGTATTCCCGAAACGGTTGAGGGGCGTATTGAAATTGCCAAACGAATTGTTGAAACCGCCAAAACCTATGGCATTGACAAAAAGGACATTATTGTTGACCCGTTGGCAATGACGATTTCCAGCGACACCAACAGTGCAAACATTACTTTGGAAACCGTCAAACGATTGCATGACATGGGACTGAAAACAAGTCTTGGTGTTTCAAATATTTCTTTTGGTCTGCCCAACAGAGAATTTGTTACCTCCACTTTCTTTACAATGGCATTGCAAAACGGCTTAAACTGTGCCATTATGAACCCCTATTCCCAAGAGATGATGAAAGTCTATTATTGCTTCAATGCCTTAACCAATCGTGATGAAAACTGCTGTCAGTATATTGATTTCTGCTCAACAGTCGTTACCCAAACCGTTACAACAACTGCCACAAAAGGTGTTAAAAATGACATTGAGGATAACGAACCGCTGAAAAAAGCGATTATCAAGGGACTGAAAGAACAATCCGCAACCCTGACCGCCGAAATGCTGAAAAACATCGCACCGCTTGAATTGATTAACACCCAAATCATTCCCGCCTTAGATGTTGTCGGTAAAGGCTTTGAAGAAAAGACCGTCTTTCTTCCTCAGCTTTTGATGAGTGCTGAGGCGGCAAAAGCCAGCTTTGATGTTGTCAAAACCTCTATGCCAAACAAAAACGGGGCAAGCAAGGGACGCATTATTTTGGCAACCGTCAAAGGCGATATTCATGACATCGGAAAAAATATTGTAAAGGTACTTTTACAAAACTATGGTTTTGATGTTATTGACCTTGGAAAAGATGTACCGCCCGAATTAGTCTGTGAAACTGCCGTTAAGGAAAACATCACCTTAGTGGGATTAAGTGCCTTGATGACAACAACCGTTCCTTCCATGGAAGAAACAATCAAACAGCTTCGTGTCGCAAAACCCGACTGTAAAGTGGTTGTCGGTGGTGCTGTATTAACACAGGAATATGCTGATATGATTGGTGCAGATTATTACGCCAAAGACGCTATGGAAACCGTCCGTTTTGCCGAAAATTACTTTGGTGTATAAGAATACAAAAAGCAATCCCAACCGCCTGAAACGATTGGGATTGCTTTTATTTATGGAAATGTTTATCTTCTTCTGCGTTTTTTTGAAGCCAAAGCGACAATACCCGATGCAATCAAAGCCACTGCTGCTCCGCCAATACAAGCAAACAAGGCGATTTTTGCACCCTTAGGCACTTCCTTTTCTACGGGTTTGTCATACATATAGATAACATAAATCGGTTCTTCCGTATAGATACCTTCCGTATTTGTGGTAGACGCTGTTAACACAAGCCCGTCAAAACTCTTTTGTTCTAATTTATATGCGGTTGTTCCGTCCGCTTTGCCGTATATTGCATTTGTATCCAAAACCGTACCGTTTTGGTCTACATAAACCGCATAGACAGCCCCCTGAGGAATGACCTTTCCGTCTTTAATCCAAACCTCTCCGCTGACACTGTAACCGCTGTTGTCCTCGCCCCTGTCTTTCATACCTGAAATTGTCATATCCGTAAAATACACTTTTATATTTTTGGTATTGCCGACATCCGGAATTGTAAGCGTGTACCAACCGTCACCGTCTGCCGTCATTTGTGTTCCCGGCAATTTATCGGACAATGAAACATTACCCGTTTGTGTTGTCTGATATACATAAGCACCGACTTTTTCCCAATCTTCGGGTGCGGCAAAATGGATAATTAAGCTTTTGTCGGCTTTTGTTTTGTAATAGTAGGTTACAGTAATATCTTCCTTGCCGAAAGTACCAAATGCATTTTTCGGAAACTTCTGTAAGTCAACTTCCATACCGTCAATCTGCTTAATAACTGCGGTATAGTCTGTGCCTTCACGCCCTTGAACAACCTGTGTTTCCGCAACCGCACTGTCCTTTGTACCGAGTTCCTTATCCCCTTCCTGCAAATATTGTACGGTTAAAGTACAAACTACACCGTCAAAACGGTCATAGGTATAAGTTACGGTTTGTGTTTCGGCAGTAAACTTGCCCTTTTCCGCTCCGCTGACACCGTTGTAATCGTAAGCCAAGCCCAAATCGGCCTTTTGTGTTGTATAAGAAGAACCAATTTTACCTGTCAAAATTTCTTCTTTGATAATTTCATTGGTAGCGGCATCTTTATGCTCTACTTTAACCATGCCCTTATCATCTACCAGTGCCACAGACTTAAAGCTGGATTTATCAACCAAAACCATTGCACAGCGTGCCGGTACGGTTATTGTTGAACCCTTAACCTCACCCAAATTCTTAATGCCTGCACTCAAATCATTTGCAACAATAACCCATTCTTCGGGCAAATTTTTCCCCGACTGTGCTTTCAGTTCAACGGTCTGAGCCGTTTCTTCGGCGTTGAAAATCACCGCAATTTGTTTCCATTCCTTATCAGCGGTCAATGTATTTTCCAAAGTATAGGCAACCAACTTTTGATTATCGACATCGGAAAAAACAATCTGTTTTGCCGAATTTGTTGTTGCATCACGGAACGGTTTGAAATTACTGCGAATTTGCATTAAACCCTCATAGTAGGAAACCAAATCCGCATATTTCTGTAAGGAAGTCCATTTCAAAGCATTGACTTCCGTAGAGGACGCATAACTGTTTTCGTCACCAAATTTTGTACGGGCAAATTCTTCGCCCGCCTGCATAAAGGAAATGCCCTGTGAGGTCAAAACCATAGCCGCTGACAACTTATTCATCGCTACCAAATCCTCATCACGAACATCATAGCTGTCATCTTTCTTGTATGAAAGCACAAGTTTATCATAAAGCGTATAATTATCATGGGCAGAGGTATATGTTACTGTCTGTGAAGGTTGTTTTGCCCAGTTGTTGATAAAGTTTGAAAGACTGTTGGCGGCAATACCACTCTGAACAAGGCTGTTGTTGCCGACACCCTGTACAAAACCGCCTTTCTCGCCTATAAATACATCGCCTTTTATAGCGTCACGCATAATATTATTAAAAGCACCGATTCTTTCATTAAGCTTGCTGATATTGGCTTGCACACAAGTATCTATCGTTGTGCCTATATCACCGCCTGTCCACGGTTCACCGTAAAGAATGATTTTCTTTCCGTTAGGCAGTTTGTCCACTTCCGCACGAATTGTATTCATGGTTTCAACATCATGCACACCCATAAGGTCAAAACGGAAACCGTCAATATGATACTCGTTAATCCAATACAAAATAGAATCAACCATGTATTTTCTGTACATCAGGTGGTCGGAAGCGGTTTCGTTGCCACACCCCGAACCGTCACTGAAAGAACCGTCCTCATTCATACGGTAATAATAGCCCGGTACGGTCATTTCAAACGCACCGCCTTCTGCCGTATAGGTATGATTGTAAACAACATCCATAATAACGGAAATATCGGCATTGTGCAGTGCCTGTATCATTTGTTTAAACTCCGTAATACGGACATTTCCGTCATAGGGATTTGACGAATATGAACCTTCGGGGACATTATAATTTTTAGGGTCATAACCCCAATTAAACTGGTCCTCGTCCAATTTTGTTTCGTCAACGGTCGCATAGTCATAAACCGGCAAAAGCTGTACATGAGTAACGCCCAATTCTTTCAAATAGTCCACACAGGTTGAAATATCACCTGAACCGTTAAGAGTTGTTCCTGTTTCAGTGAAAGCCAAATATTTTCCCCGATTTTTCTCCGACACACCCGATGATGTATCAATCGAAAAATCACGCACATGAACTTCCCAAACAACCGCATCGGTCGGATTATCATAGAGAATATGACGGTCCTCTTTCCAACCCTCAGGGTCGGTAGAATCCAAATCAACAACCATACTGCGGTTACCGTTGACACCCGCCGCTTTTGCGTAAATATCGCCTGTTTCGTTAGTCGTTTCACCAACCGTAACTAAATAGGTGTAGTAAACATTTTTTTGGTCGCCCTCAACCGTTGTACTCCATACACCCTGTTCGCCCAACTCCATATCCTTTGTCAGAAGAACACGCTCGCCCTCCTCATTAGCACTGCCTTTTGAATACAGACGCAAACGAACTTTTGTTGCTTCGGGAGACCAAACTTTAAAAGTTGTTTGTTTTGGTGTATAGGTTGCTCCCAAATCATTACCGCTGTATGCCTGTGCATCTAACGGGTGTGTATAAGTCGTCTTTGATGTTTGTGTTTCTGCTCCAACCATTGTTGTCATTCCTCCTAATAATATCATTGTTGCCATAAAGCATGAACAAAATTTCTTGATAACCATGCCCTTGCTTCCACTGTCAAAAAACAGCGGCTTTCTCCTTTCATCGGAAATAGCTTCATACCAAGCTGATATTTTTATTCAAGTCATATATAATAATTTTACCATATCTTCCTCCAAAAACACAATCCTATTTTGTAAAAAAGTTCATATTTGAAGCATAAGACATCAAATATTTGCCATTATTATTTTCTTAACAAAGAGAAAAATAAAGAATAAGCAATAGTTGAAACTTTGGAACAGCTGTGATAGAATAAAAGAATAAAACAGGGTTTTAGGAAAGGATTGAAAAGACTATGTGCGGACTTTGCGGTTTTTTCGGCCATGTGATTGACCGGGATAAAACACTTGAAAATATGACAGATGTTATAACACACAGAGGACCTGACAGCGTAGGCTACTACAAAGATGACAGAATCAGCATGGGATTTCGCCGTTTAAGCATTATCGACCTTAATTCGGGACACCAACCGATTTATAATGAGGATAAGTCTTTGGTTTTGATGTTCAACGGTGAAATCTACAATTATAAAGAGCTTAGAAAAGAACTTGTTGAGGCGGGACACAGTTTCTATACCGATACAGACTCCGAGGTTTTGATTCATGGCTTTGAAGAATGGGGCGAAAAAATGCTGAACCGCCTGAGAGGAATGTTCGGCTTTGCGATTTATAACACCAAAGACGGTTCTTTGTTCCTTGCCCGTGATTTCTTCGGTATCAAACCGATGCACTATGCACTGCTTGACGATGACTGCTTTGTTTACGGTTCGGAAATCAAAAGTATTTTGGAATTTCCGAAATACCAAAAGAAATTCAACTACAAAGCATTGGATAACTATCTTTCATTCCAATATGTTGTTCCCCCCGAAACATTTTTTGAAGGCATTTATTGTCTTTTGCCCGGTCATTATCTTTGGTATAAAGACGGCAAGGTAACAACAACCCGTTATTTTGAAGCAACTTTCGAGCCGGACGAAACCTTAACGCTTGAACAGGCAGTTGATAAAATCGAGGAAGTTTTTGAGGACTCCGTAAACGCCCATAAAATCAGTGATGTCGAGGTTGGCTGTTTCCTGTCCAGCGGTGTGGATTCAAGTTATGTTTCCACATATTTCAAGGGACAAAAAACCTTTACGGTCGGATTTGATTTCGGTTTACACTATAATGAAATCAGTTGGGCGGAACGCCTTTCTTCTAAAATCGGCGTTGACCACCACACAAAACTGATTACCTCTGAGGAATTTTGGTCAGCCGTTCCAAAGGTTCAGTATTATATGGACCAGCCGTTGGCAGACCCATCCTGTATTGCCTTGTATTTTGTCGCAAACCTGGCGAGCCAATATGTTAAAGTTGCTTTGTCAGGTGAAGGGGCGGACGAATTATTCGGCGGTTATACGGTATATAACGAACCTCATGTTTTCAAAACATATCAAAAGCTGTTGCCCGAAAAAGTTCGCTATGCTTTGGCAAGAAGTGCGAAAAAATGGCCGCACATCAAGGGGCGTGGCTATATTCTTCGTGGAGCAAGAAAAACTGAGGATAAATTCATCGGCAACGCCTTTATGTATGATGATGAAGAAAAGCGTCAGCTTTTGAAAGATAATTCGATTGTTACACGCCCACAGGATTTATGCAAAAAATTCTATGACCGTGTGCGTCATTATGACGATGAAACCAAAATGCAGTATTTGGACATCAATCTTTGGATGGTTGGCGATATTCTTTTGAAAGCCGACCGCATGAGTATGGCAAACTCTTTGGAAGTGCGTGTGCCGTTCCTCGACCGGAAGGTTTTTGAAGTTGCCCGTACAATTCCGACAAAGTACCGCATTAACAAGAAGAACACCAAATATGCCATGCGTATGGCGGCAATGCGGCATTTGCCAAAAGAAACCGCCGAAAAAGAAAAACTCGGTTTCCCCGTACCAACCCGTGTTTGGCTGAGAGATCCAAAATATTATGAGGTTGTCAAAACGATGTTCACTTCGGAAACTGCCGAAAAATTCTTCAATACTGAACTTTTGGTTCAATATTTGGACGAACATTTCCAAAACAAAGATGACAACAGCCGTAAGGTTTGGACAATCTATGTATTTCTTGTTTGGTACAACATTTATTTTGGCGGTGACGGTGTCAACAGACCTGCCAACATCTGAATTTTCAATAGACGGGCAATCTTTTGAGGTTGCCCGTTTTATTCACACCAAATAACTATTAAGTATAATATCAATTAGGAAAAATCTTATGAAAACGAAAAATTCATTAAAGGAATTTATCAAAACTGAAACTGATATAGAAATATCTAAACTGTTACAGAAATATATAACTAATTCCAGTTTAGTTAATACAGCAAATAAACAGACTTTAAAATGTTTAGTTGAAGAGTTTGAACCAATTTATCAACATTACAAATTGACTATTGATGGATGTATGGAAATACAGAAAATCATGGTTTTTAGTATGTTTCTTAAAAGCCGTATTGAAAGAATACCAGAATTACAGCATTATTTAAAATAATTTGAGTTTGATAACAAATTAAATTTTAGGTCAAGCCTTGCTCGTAGCACGGGCGGGCATTAAGGCTTACAGTTTTCAACGGTGGCTCGCCGCCAACAACAGCCCAAATTTTTAAAAGGGCGAACACAGTTTGTACACTGTTTTATGGTTATCGAATAATTCTATTCCATTATACCGCTATCTTTAATCCAATAGAAACAAAAATCCCGACCATGTTTATTGGTCGGGATTTTTGCATTTGGGAGGAATGTATATTATTTTAAGGCATAATCAAAATTTATTGCTGTTCAAAATAGAACAATTCTTCAAACTTTTTATCCAATGCCACACACAGCAATAATGCCAAACGGGCACTCGGACAAAATTGATTGTTTTCTATTGAACTGATTGTTTGGCGGGATACGCCCACCATTTCGGCTAATTCACCTTGCGATATGCGTTTTTCGGCTCTTGCCACACGCAAACGATTTTGAAAAATTATTGCTCCTTCCATCAGTTAAACACCATAAATCCTATCGCAGACGCTACCGCAATAGTCAAGCACAAAATAGCACCGATAAGATACCCCATTCTTCGGATTTTTTTAAACTGATAGAAAAATGCTGTGCAAAGATAGGCTGTTATAATCGCTATAAACTCAAAAAAAGTTTTTCCGTTAAAAAGATTATACAAGCTGAATGCAAGACAAAGAACACCGACTGTTACAGCACCCATTCCAAAGGATTTATTATAAATACCCTTTTCACGCTCGTCCAAGCCTTCCTGCTTATTTTTAGCAAGGATTTCATCTTTATTCATCAGAAAACCTCCGAACACTCACAGAATTTTTAAGTCCTGTTTTATTTCGTATTTCTCTGTGCTTTTATAGTAACACAAACCTTTCTTTATGTCAAGTATTCTTGTCAAATTTTCTTTTAAACTTGACATTTTATTTTCGGCTTTCTTTCAATTGTTCAAAGGTAATACCATATTTGACCGCAATATCATGAGCATAGCTGACATTTTGCGGTGGAGAAATTGAAACATGAAATGAGCGTTTTCCGTTTTCAATACCTGTTACCAAACTGTCTACACGACTTTTCATTTCTTCACTATCGTTAAAATCTTCAAGATGTCTTGCCAAATCGTGCATATGCGTATTATATACGGAACGCACCCCGATAAAACTCAGAAAACGCACAATATCCCTTGCAAGATATACGCCTTCCTCAACATTTGTTGTCGCCAAAGTTTCATTCAAAAGCACCAAACTCTGCTCCGTTGCTTTTTTCATGATTTCAGACAGACGGACAGATTCCTCACCTAAGCGTCCCAAATCCACCGTTTTATTTTCATCGGCGGGAAAATGCGTAAAAATTGTATCGCATGGACTGAATTCAAAATTTTCCGCAGGAACGGCAATTCCGTTTTGAGCCAGCAAAAATAGCAAACCGACTGCCTGTGTAAAGGTTGTTTTGCCACCACGATTCGGTCCTGTCATAATATAAATACGATGTGCATCATCGAAATCCAATGCATTAGTTATAATCTCCTCTTTATCACCCTTAACGGCCTTAATTGCCAGTTTCATATTGTACATACCCTCTGTATGCAGACGGCGTTCCTCAACAGGCAAAATTTTCGGTTTACAAATCGGCAAAGAACATTTTTGAACTTTGCGGATAAGGGTTGCCCAACGAATATAAAAAGTCAGTTCGGGTGATAATGAGGACAAAGAATAACCACTAATATCCACATATTTTTTCAAAACATTTTGAATATCTTTAACAACCTTTTTTAAAATGCCCGTCACTGCTTTTTCCATTGCTCCCGAAAGCAAATCTCCGCCCGTAACCGAGCTTTCTATGTGCATGGCAGACAATTCCGTCACCGCCGTTGGTGTCAAACCCGACAATTCTTTGTTATTACGGCGTGTTTCCGGGTGGAAGTGACGCATTGTTGCAACATCGTCTACACCTTCATGCAATTCCCGCTTGTTGGCGGCAAAATACATAAAGTTTTTCAGCAAACCGCTGTGTGTAAATTCCGTATCATTTAAAGAAATAACACCTGCTTGTTTTGGACGGAGCAGATTGTCAAAATTAACACCAATTGTTGCACTTTTAAGGCTTTGTGCCTTTTTCAAAGTTTCATCAATATCCTTTTTAAGCTGAGGAAAACCGCTGCCGTTATAAATCTCACAAACCATTTTATAAAGCTTTTGCAATCCTTCCGATTTCAGTTCAACGGTATCCATTGCTTCTTTCATTTGGGAAATGCATTGGATATAATCATCAACCTCCCGCAAACGGTTGACAAGTCCCCACATTGATGACACTTCGGTATCTTTCTGCATTCGTTTCAGTTCCCAAAGGTCATTCAAACGGCTGAGCAGTTTTTCCAAATGCTCGCACAAATCAGGATAATGCAGTAAATCGTCAAAAATATCAATCCGATATTGTATAACTTTCTCATCACAAACAACTGTACTCATTATTTTTTTGATAATATTTCTCTCCAACGGTTCTGCCGTCAGTGCCTCGCACAAAAAATCAAAGGATAAATCATTACACGCCGCATCATCTAAAACCTTTGTGTCATAAGTCTTATCATCGGGAAACATCAAACTAAACTTCCGCATAAATTTTCACATCTTTTCTTTATATATTTACCCTATAAATAAATTACCACACCTGATATTTTTTGTCAATAATGTTAAAAAATCTATTTTTAGTATATCTTTATTTATCGGTTCGGTATCATTTTAAAAGCAATAACGGTTATATCGTCATCATGACCGTCATTACGGCGTGCCGTTGCCTCGTCCGTAATTTTTTCGGCTAACTCCTGCATACTTCTTTGTTCCCATGAGGAAATAATCCGCTGAATCCACTCCTCACCCGTTGATACCGCACCGTCCGACACCATAACCACAATATCATCGGTTTCCAAAGAAATATCCTTGCACGAAAACTGAATATCGGGCAAAATTCCCGCCGGTAAGGACGGGATTTCTATACTAACCGTTTTCTTTTCATGCCGCACAAAAGTCATAGCCGCTCCCGCTTTCATCAAACTCATTGTTCCCGTATATAAATCGACTGCCGATACATCTAATGTTGCCAAAGATTCGTCCCCCGACTTAACCAATAATGCCGAATTTACAACCTTTAAGGAACATTCAAATCCCAATCCAGCCTGAATGAGTTTTGACATAATACTTGACGCCATAATCCCATCAACCGCCGCTCGTCCGCCCGTTCCCATGCCGTCACTCAAAACAACCACCTTTCGCCCTGTGCCGTCCTTAAAATGCATGAAATGGTCACCACACAATCGTCCGTCCCCACTGATATGCTGACTGCTCCCCACTTCAACATCAAAACAGGCTCTTTCGGCAAAAAGCACCCGACACGCCCCATACGCCTCCGTAACGGACGGAACTTCAAAGCGTCTGCCGCAAATTTTAGATACCGTTTTATATAGCAAGGCTTTTTTAAGTTTTTGGGCATCAATATCAGCAATTTCAATTTCAACCGTCATTCGTCCGAAACGGTCAACACGACAGTTTATATCAATCGGTACAAACCCCATATCTTTGAGGGCGGTGCAAATTTGCTGTGCGGAATCCTTGTCGAAAATCTCATATTCCTCATATTCCTTTGCCATTTCGCCCAATATCTCACCCAAACCGCAAAACTGTCCTGCCACAACACTGCGAACCTCATCAACCCGCCTTTGGGCAGACCTATACGCCAAATAATTTTTGTATGCCTGATTTACGCTTTCGCTCATCTCATTCATACGACAACAATGTCTGCGAAAATCAACAGAAAAGTCATCGACTTCAATCGTGCTGTTACGGCTTAATTTATCGTTCAGTTCCTGAAACATATCCATTTTCATACCGTCACGATGTTCCCAACAAAAAACTCTCATACCGCAGCGTTTACAGGTATTTTCTACCGCCCTTTGATATACACCGTCCAAATTTGGTGTCATAAGTTTGGACATCTTTTTTGAAACCTCATCAATATCGTTACATACATCTTCCAACGCTCGTGAGGCAAAGTCCAACCTCATAATCACTGACTTTCTCAATTCCGTACAGTGACGGTCGTCACTTTTCTGCATAAAAATACCATTCAAAAAACTTGCCGTATTTTTTGGCAATATTAAAAATACAACACTTGAAATCAAAATCTCATACAAGGTTCGTAAAAACAAAGTCACATCTCCTGTTTGGAGTGCAACAACCATACAACTGACAACGAACACGGTAGCTGAGGCAATTCGCCCTTTGTTGGCAAAAACCCCTGCCAACAATCCCGCAAAAGCATAAGCCGCTCCCAAAAATAAATCCGCCTGTCCCGACAAACTGAACACAATTCCCACTGCCGTTCCGGAAACCGCTCCGCCGCTGATACCGCCATATTTCGCACAAAACAGGACAATAATAACGGATAACATTCGCCCCAATGATAAATTCCCAATAAGAATATTAGAAAATGCCAGCAACGCCACAGATAATGTCAGAACAACACAAGACAATTCCTGCGGTGTCAGCATACCCAGACTTTTTGTGCCATGAGCCATAGTGACTGTTTTCGTAAAAAAATAAGCACAACCGCCACCAATTAAAGCTTCAAGTGTATAATAGACTGCCGTTTTTAACTCAAAACCGCTAATGCTCATCATTGCAAAACCTGTTGCAAGCAACGGTACAAACGCTACCAAACATGAAAATAAAACATGGCGGCGTAGTTTTTCTATATCATTCAGCGTCCATCGAATTGCAACCGCCGCAACCATTGCCGCAATATAACGAAAATTATTCCCTGCTGTCGGAAAAATAACATAACCGACTCCCGCACCGAATAACGCAATCAAAACATATTTGAAAGGTACAGAGGATACATAAGAAACACCAAACGGCGAAAAACTGCCAAAAATCGCACTGCATGACGAAAGCCCGCCGCATAGAAAATATAAAATGTTGATGCCTGCTTTTTTCATACCGCTGTTAATCCGCACTTTTCTGTATGTATGCTCCGCTGCCGCCCTCATCTATATCCCCACTTTCTTTAAATTTACTTTCCATTATAAAATATATAACGCTATATCTTTGTCAAAAATCGGCGGCAAAAAAAATAATCGGAAAGTTAAATCAACTTTCCGATTATTAAAAGAATTTTTACGAAATATCAGGAATAAACTGCATCGCCAAGTGTGCCTGTTCCGTTGCCAGTGCCGCTAGTGCTTGACGAACCGTTGATAAGAGTTACAAAGTTATTGTCTTTCCAATAACTCTCATCAAAGAGGTCTGCAATCAAACCGGGCTGAGTCAACGCTGTGTTCTTTTTGATTTTGTATTGACCTTCATGAATAACAAAATCATGTTCGATACCCAAAGTATCTTTATATTGTACATGAACATCAGTCAGGAATGTAACTACTATTTCCTTTGCAATATTATCGCCTGATGCCAAATAGAAATGGCTCATTGTTGCACTTGTTGCGGTAACACCGCCACTCGGCAACGCCAAACGAATTTCGGGAGCAGCCAACTTAAAGGTCTTATTGTTGATTGTAATACCATCACTTCCGGTATATCTGAAATACAGACCGGACAATGAACCCAATGAAACATTAAAGCTCTTTACGGAGTTTACTGTAACATTCGCATATTGTGTGGTACTTGCAGTGCTGGTAACTTTCAGTTGCTTTGATGTTCCATCAACCCAACCTAATTCCTCACCTGTTTTACCGGAGGCAAACTGTCCTATTGTTACATTGTTCGAGAAGTAATCTTTCGCCTGTGTGGTAAAGAGGTTCATAATATAATCCGTACCGCTTAAAGTAAACGGTGCCGCATTACCGTAAATATCAAAGATACCTTTCACAATACCACTTTCAGTTTTCTTTTCAAACGAATAAGCACCTGCCGGAATAGTATAAGTACCGTTTGATGTGGTTGTAACTGTTGTATCGTATGCGAAATAAACAGTCATACAACCTGAACCGCTGTCCTCAAACTTGATATTATATTTTGAAGTGCCGTTCTGTGTGATTTCATTAGAGTTTACATCTAAATATCCTGTCGTTGCATTTGCCGCCCAACGAGCTGATGAACCGCTATAATCCAAATATACATACGCTTCATCAAGTTTTATATCCTGTTTAGCAGTATTTTCAGAACCCGAAGCGTCTGTGATTGTGAAATAAACATTATAAGCTGTGCCATCAGTCAATTTAGAACTTTCAATAAAGTAAATCGGATAATTTTCCGTATTTACCTGTTTAACAGGAACTGCTCCTTCGGAAGGACCTGTAGGTGTTTTTGAATAAGTCATTGTAAGCGTCGCACCATTAGCAACTCTGTTTCTTACATCGGCAAAAACAGCAATAGCTGAGTTCTGATGTTCAATAGTAATGCCTGCAATATCTGTTTTCAGAGTTGATGTCCAACCATTGATATCACTAACTGTTGAGGAACTTGACTTATAAGCTGCAACTGCTGAATTATAATCCGTTTCCAGACTGCCGATCTCATATGTTGCTGTTGTACCTCTGTTCAAATATTCAGGGTAATTATGACCGCTCAGGTATGCTCTTGCGGAGGACATAACAGTGTACAAACTCTCATAAGCCAAACGGGCATTATGAAGTGTATTGTAAGCACTCTTTGCCAAAGACCATGAGGAAGGCAGTTTAGATGAGTCAACCTCATTATTGCCTGTCAAATATCCGATAACATAGCTTCTGAAACCTTCCGGCTTTTCATAGGCACCGTTGGCAAAACCATTGGCATCATAAGAAGTCGGCAAAACTTTACCATAGTAAGTCGAAATCGACTGTACAATTTCTCTTCTAAGCAGTGTAATCGGGTCTACAAAAATCTGCCAAGCACCCTCACCCAACTTCATTTCCGGATCAAAGAGCAGATAGTCACCGCCCTGTAAAAATGTTTTAAAGGTCTTTGTTGTTACAGAACCGTCTGTACCTTTAACATCAGCCGAGAATGTCAGGTACGGCATTGTGCTGCTGATAGTTGCCGCATAGCAGGTATAGCCCTGATATGTGGTAGCGTCACTGCTGACAGCCATACTTGTTGTAGTGCTGCCAAAACCGGCTGCTGTCAAATTGATATTACTCCAATTTGAATTTGGAACTTTGAAGTAAACTGTTACATCATCAGTAACCTGAGAATCTGCCGGATCAAAAGAATAAATGGAAACATCTGAGTAAAGATTAGAAGCTGTTGTATTGCTGTTTAATACAAACCATGAGTCACCCCAAATCTTCTGTGCCGATTCCGTATAACGCACTGTGCTGTCACTGCCGCTCAATGCCTTAATCTGTACGGAATAAAGGTCACCGGAGTCAATCGGAAGTTTGTAATCATACCAGTCATACATAACAGTAGCCTTTGTATCACCAATACGACCCTCACAGCTTGAACCGGAGTTTCCGTTCCAATAGCCACCAAACTTATTTGTCCAATGTGAAGTAAATGTTTCACCATAGGATTGGTTTGTCAACTGATAATACTTACCGCCGACAAATGCCATGTTAACCTCAGCTGTTGTACCGTCCAATCCTCCTGTGCTTGTTGTTGTTGTTATTGTTGGTTTTGAATTGGAGGCATTTGCAACAGCAGTACTTGAAACTTTGCTGATAGTTTGATATGTATAGGGCTTACCTGTGGTAGAATCAATCTTCAAAGATATACCTGTATCATTACCATATTTATTGTCGCCGTTGATTGTAATGATAATATTTGTAAACTGATTCGGAACAGAAATATAATAATAGCGTGCGTCAGAGTCATATACCGTCATTGAATAACGGTGAGCCCAATCTGTCCAATTTGAAGTGTCATTCCATGCATGTATGCGTGGAGTACCTGAAATTCCGCTGATACCTTCCGTATCAAACCAGATAAATGTACAATTAGCCTTAGGTTCTTCTGTAATTGGAGTGCTTGATGTTGCAAGCTTTTGAATACTAAATCCGTTATTCAGATTGTCTTGCAACAAAGTTGAAACCGTATAAGAAGTATTTGCAGAGTAGTTATATGATGTACCGCTTACTGTCGGTGGTGTCGGGCTGCTTACATTTGTTTTCGGATAAATATCGGAAACATCTAAAAGGCTGACATCCCATGTTGCACCGTTATAGGTCATGTTTGCGATATATTCACCGAAATTGGTAATCTTAAATTCTTTTGAATTAACAGTCGGAGCTGCACCGTCAGCTTTTTGATAAATGGTTACATTTGTATCTTCGGAATAGATAAAACGACAATAGAAATAATGGTCCGAATCTTTGATTAAATTCAAAGACACACTGCTTACTGTTTCACCGACTTTTGTGGATATTGTAGCAACCGGTTTGAAGAAACCGCCGCACTCTGCATTTTCAGCCAAATCCGGCACATAAAGTGTAACCAATCTTTTTTGTGTAACACTCAACTTATTGCCTTCTTCAACCAAACTGTCTGCAACAAGAATAATATCCGACTCTTTAACATCGAAAGTAGCAGATGTATAGGTTACACCTTCATAAACAAAGGTTATTGTTGCCTTATTGTATGCTGTTTTGTCAATATCAAAGTAGTAATATTTCCATGTTGTATCCAAAGAAATTTCAGGAACAAACGGTGTACCGTCATCTTTTTGAACGGTTACACTGATACCTGCTTCCGCAGCAGAAGTATCTCCGCTATAAACGGCTGACATATCCAACCAAACACGAATAACATTTTCGCTGTAACAGTCAGAGCTGGTTGCCGGTTTATAAACGGTAAAGTCGTTGAGGGCTTTTGTCAATGCCGCATCTGCCTCATCAACCTGTGCTTGATTTGTTGCGGAAGAAATCGTGGACGAACCGTTTGTGTAAGCTGTGGACAAAGCACTGTAAGTTGCGTCTGTATAATCTTTTTGTGTGCCTGCATCTACCGCTGTCAGAATATTGTACGCCTCTGTTAAATGTGCAGACAATGAAACCGTATCCAAAATGCTGGCTTTTGAATTTAATGTTGCCTGATATTTGATGTCCAAATCCGCCAATGCCGCATCCAAATCTGCCTGTTTTAATGTAACGGTATCCAATACACCCTGTGCGACTGTAATTTGTGCGGAAAGAGCTGCTCTTGTTTCGGCAGTATAAGCCGTATCATCAACAATACCCGTTGCCAATGTAATCTTATCACGCAAAGGATTTCTGTCCAGCTTATTTGCCTCTGCATTAGTCATTGCAGCTTCCAATGCCTTTGTTGCATCTTCAACAACGGACTTCGGCATTTGAGCTTTACTGTCAGTAATAATCGTACCTGTTTTTGCACCGGTTGCGTCACGAACTTCCAACGGTACTTTTGAGTTCAAAACAGCGTCAACATAGTTAAAGATTTCGTCCAATCTCGCATAAGCGTCCATGTCGTAATCTTTTTTGTTTTTCTCATAATTTTCGTGGTTGTTATTATAGAGTTCTTTAAGTGCATTTAAAGTTTCAACATCGCACGCCATAATAACCAACTTGCTGATTGCATTGGTGAGCTTGTCAATTTCAGCCTGATAAACAGCGTCTGTCTGCAAGTCTGTTTTATTGTAAACTGCTGTTGCTTCGTTAATTGCTGTTGACAAAGCGTTAAAGGAATCCTCTGTGTAATCTGTGGAAATATACTCCTGTGCTTCCAAAATCTTATTCAAAAGATTTCTCTTTGCAGTTGAAGACTGAGCCTGTTCAAATTTATACTTCAATACAGGTGCTGTACTTGTTGTTCCTTTATAGGCTTTTGCTGAAACAGTAACATAAGAATTGTCATCAATGTTCATATAGGAATTTGCCGTACTCTCCAAAGATCTGGAAACAAGCGAACCGCTGCTCTTATCAACAACGAGCCAAACCTCTTTGTTGCCCGGTGTAACCATAGTGGAATAGGACTTTGAACCAACTACCACATTCGCTGTAAAAGTGCTACTTGTATCAATGGTTGTTGCCCACCAGCCGCAGCCTTCATATTGCAATGAAGAAACGGACAAACCCGTAACAGACAGCGACGGATTTGCACTATTGTCATTGATTGGTGAAGTTCTTCCGTTAATTGCCTTAACATGAACAACGGTTGCCGGTCTTGAAGTATAAACAAGGAAATAATCTTCCAAACCTTTTTTACCGTCCCAATCCGTACTATAATAATAATAGAAATCGTCCTTTAAAATTTCAAAGTAGATATTTTTATCATTCGGGTCACCATACCACAAATGGAGCATTTCACAACTTTGAATACGATGTGCATTATTTATATTGCCACCTGTTTGTGTCAACATCGCACCTTTACGGGCAATAATCGCATGAAAATAGTTTACGGAATTTTTCTTAATTGCATAGTTATGCTGATACCAATCCGTTGTACCTGCTTTTTGAACTGAAACGCCCTGAGGTCCTGCATTACTTGCGTCAGTATTCCAAGCACCGGACGGTTTAATGCTGCCTGCACTTTCAACTTTTTCTACAGTATTGTAATTACTAAAAACAGTTCTTGTTTCACCGATAGATGTTTGGCTGTCCTTGTAATAATAGCCAATACCGCCTTTGTCATCTCCGTTGTGCTGGTCCTTATATGTCCATGTATAGAAATAAGGTACAAAGTCATAATTGGGGTTTGTTCTTACATTCAATGTAATCTGATCATTTGTATCGTATGTTACTTCTTTTTTATCGTTTTTAACAACAATACTTGTAATCTTTTTAGGTGTTGCCGTTCCGTTCTGAACATCATAAGTTGCTGTCAACTGAACGGTTTTCGCCTTTTGTCCAAAATAGTCGCTTGCCAAAGCATAAGCCGTCAAACGAAGTTTATCCGTATCACTGGCTGTTACTCTCGGAATAAACTCAGCTTCAACATAAGTTTTGGCAGCAGTTACCTTACTGTCTGTTGCAAGTTGTACGACAGAAGCACCCTCTGTGCTTGTACCGCCTGCATCTGTCATAACAATATATTCTGTTGAGCTGATTGAACCGCCACCGCCGGGAAGTTCTGCACCGCCGTTATAATAAGCAGCCGCATAATTCAACGCACTTTTTGCATTTATATAAGCCTGTCGTGTGTTAACATCGGCCGTTGTATTCGACATACTGTTCAGTGCAATCATAATCAATGATGATGTAAGAATAATCAACACTGCCGTAATTGCAATCGCGGTTGGCAGAGCGACACCACGCTTACTTCTTAGCTTTATCATGACTCTAATGCTCCTTTCTTTTTTCCCTTAATCAGGTAACCAACATATACTTTGTCGTGCTTGTGTTCAAATCAAATGTTCCACTTAACAGAGAACCGCAAGACGAAATATCACTGTTATTCAGAACAATAGAGCCTTCCAGCACGAAATCCTCACTTGTGGTAATTATGTACTGCATAACAATATAACCCGAATTTGCATCTTGTGCAGAAGTTCTTTTTACATATTTGGTTTGGAGTGTCTTAATACCCGACAGTGTAAACTTTGTATGCGTTCCTGAGCCTTTGGCATCATAGTTATCTACATATAATACACCGTCACTCTTTGTATAAAGATATGTTCCTGATGTTGTCATTGTACCTATATCGCCGGCAACAATATCAACATCTTTGCAGGCTTTACAATATTCTCTGATAACATCTTCCAAAGCAACCGCCTGTTGCTGTGAAAAAGACGCATGAGAGGCATCACCGTAGTTATTAAGTACCATGACAAAGATACTTGTACCCATTGCCGCCGTAATGGATAATACTGCAAGCGTTACAACCAACTCAACAAGGGTAAAACCTTTTTTTGAATTTCTTTTTTTCATTTTGATTTCCCTCCGTTTCCGTTAAACATAGGGAACAAACGATGTTGTAACAATAAAACCGTTTGTACTCAAAACAGCCGATTTCACAATACAGCCCTCAATGACTGTTGGTGTTGTTCCCTTAGTAATTGTCGTTGTCTGATCCTTAATAATAGTATATTGTGGATCTTTGCCTGTATCGTTTGTAAAATCTGACGGGTCAACATACACCGCACCTGTCATATTGACGACATCATTTTCAATCATTTCATGAATCTTTTTCATTTCCGTGCCGACCGGCACAGTGATATCAAAATCCGCTGCGGAAGAAATCCTGTACAGATTCAAATGTTCGACAACATCATCGGTAACAGACTGAGATTTTGCCGATGCCGAATCCACCGTAACATTATTGACTGTTGTTGCATAACCGTGGGTTATACCCCAAACGACTCCGGAAAAAACAATTACAATAATTGCCATGGCAACAATCAATTCAACCAAAGTCATACCTTTACGGGAACGATAAAACCTTTTTTTGACTTTCAAAAAAAACACCCCTTTTAAGCCTATAAACGCACTTTACATCTATTTACATTATACCTTATTTCCAATTTTTATCAAGCCCCAAATCCGCAAAAAAATAACCAAAAAATTAAACAAAGTTTTGTTATTTTCGCATTGTATCCTATATTTTTATAAACTAAACTTTATTGTGATTTTATAAGCAGAGCGGTATCAACACACGAAAAACAAAAAAATAACGGCTGATACGCTTTACGGAAATCTAAATTTCTCATAAAGAATACAGCCGTCATTTCATACTTTTATGTTTTCTTTTTAAAAGACCTGTTAAGAGCCTTATGTACTTGAACCGATAACATCGTACATACCGAACATCGGAAGAATCATGGAAACAACAACGATACCAACCATAACACCGATAAATACCGTCATAATCGGGGTCATCATTTCTGTGAGTCGGCCTGTGGATTCATCAGCCTGACTTTCAAACATCTCAGCCATTTTATAGAGTGAATCGCCCAACATACCGGACTCCTCACCTACACGAATCATGGAAACAAGAATATTATCAAATACAGGGTGTTTTGACATAGCCTGGTTAATTGTAATACCTAAACGAACATCTTCCAAAACGGCTTGAATTTCACCTTGAATAAAGATATTCGGTGTTGCTTCTTTTGAAAGCTCCATTGCCGTATGAATTGCGATACCGGCATCTGTCAGTGTAGACATCAAACGGCAGAAACGAGCCAAAGAATTTTGTCTGGCAATCGGTCCAACCAACGGAATTTTCAAAGTAACCTTTGCAAGCAACATACGGAAATCCGCACTGTTTTTCTTTAACATAATAAAGGCAACAACAACAATGGCTACACCAATTAAAACGAAAAGCCAGTTTGCAATAAGGAAGTCCGAGAAACTCATCATAAATGCAGTTAATGCCGGCAGTTCCGCACCAAAGTCCGTATATACGCCCGCAAAAGTCGGCAATACAAACATACACAAAACAACAACAACCGCAAGTGTCAAAACAATCAGGAAACACGGGTACATCATGGCACTCTTAATTTTGCCGTTCAAAGCAATTTCTTTTTGTGTAATAACAGCACACTGTTCAAACGCCATATCAATACGGCCGTTTGCTTCACCGGCTTCAATAATACTAATCAAAATCGGCGGAAAACATTTAAATGTTCTCATAGCCTGCGACAATGTAAGACCGTTGTACAAATCGGAATTGATTTCTTTCAAAATCGCCTTAATATCCTTGTTTTTTTCACCCTCAATCATAATTTCCATTGAGAGGGAAAGATTGATACCGGCCTTCATCATCATTGCAAGCTGGTTCATCATTTGGAGCAGTCGTTTTTTCTTAATCTTGCGTTCATGAATATCGCCGCCCAAATCCATTTGCCAAATACTTGTCGGTTCATCTGAACCATTGGCTTCTATCAATTCTTTAACAACCAAACCTCTGTCACGGAGCATTGTTATGGCCTGATTTTTGGTTTCCGCCTCAATCGCACCTGTTTTCTCCTGATTTTTGTTGTTAATTGCGGTATATTTAAACTTCAAGCGAAATCACCCCTTATCTTCTTGCAGAGTCATTCTCACCGATGTCAAAGCTCCAAGCCTTTGCAACCTGCTCTGTAATCAGACCTTGTGCCAAGAGGTTATCAATGCTCTTTTTCATCGTGATCATGCCATATTGCTGACCGAGCTGAATGGATTGCTGAATGTTGGCAACCTTATTTTCACGGATAAGGTTACTGATCGCACCTGTTACGAACATGATTTCAAATGCGGCAATTCGTCCGCCTGCCGCACGGGGGAGCAAACGCTGTGAAATAACCGCTTTCAAAGATGTGGAAAGCTGTACACGAATCTGTTGCTGTTGATCCGGCGGGAAAATATCAACCAAACGGTCGATTGTTTTTGCAGCACCTTCCGTATGTACTGTTGAGAATACCAAGTGACCGGTTTCTGTCGCTGTCAGGGCAATCTGAATGGACTCACGGTCACGCATCTCACCGACAAGAATAATATCGGGGTCTTCACGCATTGCAGCTCTCAACGCCATAGGATAGGAACGGCTGTCCAATCCGATTTCTCTCTGGTTAATCAGGCAGCGTTTCGGTGTATGCAGAAACTCAACAGGGTCTTCAATCGTAATAATATGACGGCTTTTATATTTGTTGATTTCGTTAATCAATGCCGCCAGGGTTGTAGATTTACCCGAACCGGTAGGACCGCACATCAGTACCAAACCAGAGTTCAAATCCAATGTTTTGCGGATAGAGTTCGGGAGGTTCAAAGATGAAAGCTCTGGAACAACGCTGTTGATAACACGCATTACCAAAGATGTACCGTTACGCTGGCGGAAAGCGTTAGCTCTGAAACGGCCGCACTCACCGATTTCTACTGCGGCGTCCGCCTCACCGGTTTGAAGAAATGTCTGAAATCTTGATTGGTTCAAAACAGCCTTGATAATTGCCGTAACCTCTGCTTCTGTTAAAGCAGGGTCATTTGTAAAAAAGACATTGCCGTGCAAACGATAGGCAGGGTGGTTACCGGACGCAATATGAATATCGGACGCACCCTTGCTTACCGCCTCTCTTACCAGATTATAAAAGTCCATTATAAATTCGTCCCCTTTTCGTGAAATTGCTACATTCTTTCAGAATAATGTAATAAACAGAGAGCATCAATCATTTGAAATCGTTGTTTCAACAAAGACTTCATATGAGGTTGTCCCTTGCAAAACATTCATACGAATATTTTCCTTCATTGGTATCATACCGTCTTCAATCGCCAAATCACGCAATTCTTCGGTACCCACACCAGATGTTACCGCACGCTTGATTTTTGATGTCATCATCAAAACTTCGTGAACGGCAATTCTTCCTTTATAGCCTTTCTTGCCGCAGCGTTCACAGCCGACTTTTCGATACAGTTTAATTTCCTGATCCGACGGAATCCCCAAAGCCTTTCTCTCGTTTTCATCGGGGTCATAGGCTTCTTTGCAGTTAACGCACAAACGCAAAATCAATCTTTGGGCGATAATACCCAACAAAGCGGAAGAAACCATATACGGCTCAATGCCCATATCAACCAGACGGGCAACGGAACTCGGTGCATCGTATGTATGCAGTGTTGACAAAACCAAGTGACCTGTGATAGCCGCCGCAGCAGCGATACTTGCCGTTTCACCGTCACGAATCTCACCGATCATGATAATGTCAGGGTCCTGACGAAGGATACTTCTCAAAGCCGCCGCAAAGGTTAAGCCCGCTTTTGCATTTACATGAACCTGTGTGATGCCCGGAACAACCATTTCGACAGGGTCCTCAACGGTAATGATGTTAATGGCGTCGCTCATAACTTCCCGCAGTGCTGTGTACAATGTTGTGGATTTACCGGAACCGGTTGCACCCGTTACCAAAATAATACCACGGTTGCTCTTAATCAAATGGTTAAACTTCTCCAGGTTTTCCGGAAGAAAACCGATATTCTCTTTTTTCAGTTCCATACCCAAAGAAGTTGTAATACGCATAACGATCTTTTCACCAAACAGGCTGGGCAATACAGAAATACGAAGGTCAATTTCCATACTTCCGACCTTATAGTTGATACGACCGTCCTGCGGAATACGCTTTTCCGCAATATTCATATTACCAATAAACTTGATACGGCTGGTAACGGAGGCAATCAGTTCCGGAGCCGTTTCCATATAAATCTGCAACCGACCGTCAATACGGAAACGAATACGCAGACATTTTTCCATCGGTTCGATATGAATATCGGAGGCTTTCATAAATACAGCCTCTTCCATCATATTATTTACAAAACGAATAATCGGCTGGTCATTTGCCGAAGCATCGTTCATGGCAGCCTGTTCCGCCTCTTCCTGAGCGGCAGTTTTTTGCTGTGATGACAGGAATTCTTTTGCGTCGTCAATCGCTTTTTGAGCGGCATACATTTCACGAAGTTTACCGGAAATCTTTGTCGGTTCGGCAATGACAGGCTTTACCTTCATCTTGGTGAAAATGGCAATATCCTTAATACCCTGATAATTCAGAGGATCGGCTACGGCAACCGTCAAAAAACGCCCCTCCTGCTCAATCGGAATAATCATATTCTGTTGTGCCATATTTTCGGGAATTAAGGCATTCAAACCATCTTGTATCTGAACCGTATCCAAATCAACATACGGAATAAAAAGCTGTTTTTCAAGAGCTTTGCATACCTGTTGTTCTGTTACAATCTTATCCTCAATCAAAATTTCGGCCAAACGCTTTTTCTCGGTTTTCTGTTTTTGCAAAACCTCTTCAAGCTGTGCATCTGTAATCGCACCGGCATTGATCAAAATCTGACCGAGTTTCAAACTGTTTACACGCATTCTGTTCTGTCACTCCCTATTAGAAAATAAACCGCTCTTCATTTTAATAGATCAAAATACATTCCAACCAAGTCATATATATAATCAAAGAAAACTATATATATAACAGATGCAATCATAATATAAGGTCCAAACGCCAAATACGAACCTTTGCTATCTTCCCCGTTCATATTCTCTGCCGTTTCATCTGTGGTTTGCTCTTTTTCGTCTGTTTCCTGCTCATTTTCGTCTTTGGTTTTCGACTTTTTGGACATAACGGCAGAAACAACCAAAATTATAATAAAGCATACGGCTGCCGTCAAAATGGACAAAATAACTGTATAAATCGTTCCCGGAAAACCCGTTAAAAGACCGACTGCCGCAAACAGCTTTACATCACCGAAACCCATACCCGTTTTCTTATAGACAATCATTCCAAGAAAATCTATAAAAAGCATAACGGCTGCACCGATGACAGCTCCCAACAGTGGCGACCACCATGCGGAATGAAGGATATTATATCCTCTGACCAAATCATATACACTCACTGCCAATGCCATAACCGCCAAAAAGGCTGTGAATTGGTCCGGGATAATTGTATATTTATAGTCCGATACAACAACCAAAAAAGCCATTAAAATAAACAGGGCAAAAATACCGAAATAAATATCATAACCCTTGTTAAATTGAAGGCGGCAGAGCATAAGACATACGGCAACAATCAGAGAAAGAACAATCCCTGAACCTTTATACTTTACTCTTTGTGCCAGCAATTCCGCACTCGGCTGTTCATTGTAGTCGCAAAACCATTTTGCGGGGGCTTTATTAAAAACGAGGTAGCCTAACGCCACAAGAAGAAATCCAATCGGCAGACAGGCAATTATCCATATCATGCCGCTTGTTGTCATAAGATAGCTAAAAGGTTGCATGGTTTTATTTCCTACCTTTAAAATTATGCTGCTGAACTTGTACTCTCCATTGATACTACTGAATTTGCTGCCTGCGGATCAAAGTAGAACAAATCCATTTGAATTGTAACTGTATATTGGTCCTTAACAATCTTTGCATCTTCACCTTCCGTTACCTGACGCAAAGATACACTGCTGATATAATAAGAACCCTCAGCACTCTTATCTCCGAGATTACCTTCATAGTAATCCAATGTTTCAAGAAGCATTGAGCTTGAAATCTGCATGGTTAAAACAACGGTTGTTGTGTATAAAGGCTCACCCGATGAAGATGTTCTGCCTTGTGAATCGAGTTGTCCCTCTGATACGCTGATGCTTGAAGGCTGATATTTGAAGTTATCAATCATCGTGTAGATTTCATCTCTGGTTTTTGTTGCATTGATAAAAAGTATAGCACTCTTTTCCTGATATTCAGCCATCATCTTATTGATTTTTGCCTGATATGTAGATGCGTTATTTGTATATTCCTCATAAATGGCAATCTGTGACTGTGCCGAAGCGTGTTCGGCGTCCAAGCCGGGTTTTGCCTGCATGAAAGGAATCTGAACTACAATTAAATAGATTATGCAAAGAACAAGAACAAAAGCAATTCCCCAAATATAGCCGGGAATTTTTAATTGTTTTTTATCCATTATGCGTTACCTCCCTCGGTATTGTTTTGGGTATCGCTGCCTTCGACTTTTTTGAGCATTGCAGCTACAATTGTTTCATCTGTAACCTGCATACTCATTGTGGTTGACCAAACGATTTTGCCGCTGTCATCTTCAATCTGTTGTCCGTTAAATGCTTCACTAACAACAAAATAGCCTGTTTCATCAATTTCGTTGGCAAGGTTACGGAAAGCGGTATAATCTGCAACCTGGAATGTTGTATCGATAGTGTTGTTTCCCTCTGCCATTGTATTGTCCAAAGTAAAAGCTGAAAAGCTATCAACTTTCTCTACCAACTGGCTGAATGCTTCTCTCATAATATCTTTGGACGCAATTATTGCTGTCGGCATGGTTTCCAGGTCTTTTTCCATATTGGCGAGCTTATTGATATATTCTTCTTCCTGTTTCATCAACTGTTTTGCATAATCGTACTTTGAAGAAACAAGTGTGTTCTTGTCGTTTTCCTTTTGAATATTCAGGAAAATCCACCATGCACCGACACCAATCATCCAGATGGCGGCAACGGCCGTAATTGCTATCGCAACATACTTACCCGTTTTAGACTCTTTTGTCAGGTTGGAAAGTACATTCGTATCGACAGAAATCATATTGCCTTCCTGAATGGGCATGGACAGCAAACCATTCATAGAGATAAACGAACCGGCTGTATAACCTGCATCAGCCGCTGTCTGATTTACTGACGGCGGTGTTGCCGAACCCGTATAGAGATTTGTAACAGCCTCCATTGGAGCTGTCAAACCGATTGAACGGCAATAATTTGCCAAATTCGGCAGCTTATATAATGTATCGCAAAGAACAATTTGGTCAATGTCCAATCTCTGCTGTGAGATAACCATTCTGAGGTTTCTCAGAACTTCGCTGGCGGCATTGTCCAACATGGTCATTGTTTGTTTTCTTGTGTGTGCATTTGTACACTTCTCACAAACACCGATACCTTCGGTACGAATCATTTCAATCGCACCTAACTTACTAACACCGAATTCCAAAGAAAGCAAATCCGCAACATCTTCCAAAACACTTGAAGATGCCTGCTGGAATACAGGAGCACCGTTACGGAGAACAACAATTCTTGTGCTTACAAGGTCAACACTCAAAACGGCAATCGCTCTTGTTGCAGAGTTCAAGCTGTTTTTACATTCATGCATCAAACCGGCAATAGTCGGACCGATTTTTACGACATGGATACCTTCCTTTTCAAAGTCAACACGAATATCGGAAATAACGCTTGTGTACATAGCGAACAAAGCCGCTGTAATTTCATCTTTTTTTGCTTCCTTACCGAACTGCTGACCGTATTCATAGTTTAATACCGTATATTTCGACACATCGGCATGAAGTACAGCCTCAGCCTCAACATGGGCATAAGTCGGCAAAAGTTTTTCTTTGGCAGGCGGGTGCTTGTATTCTTTGGTAATCATAACTTCTTCGTCCTCGATACCAATAAATACATCACCTAATTGCATATGAACACTTTCCGCACAACGCTTAACAAACAAAGCCAAATCGGCTGTTTTGTCAAACGGGTGGTCTTTCAACTGGTCATTCAGTTCAAAAACCTGAGGCGTTCCAAAAGTGTTTGGAAAAACGCCTTCTTTTTTCTTGCCAAGAGACATAACTGACTCCTGTTTGTCATACTCTGCCGGTGTTAAAACTAATAAACCACGGGACACCTGCATGACAGTTGCTTTTGTTTTCATAAACACACCACACTTCTTTAAAATAAATATTAAAAAATTCCGGTCGGTTTTGATTCTGCTCTACAATTTCCGTCAAAGGTGCATTGTAATAATACAGAATACCCCCTTTTGTAATTTTACCATAGATATTTCCAAAACACAAATGTTTTTTATACAATATTAGGCAAATTTTTCTACAAATTTTCTGTATATTATGAATATCTTTACATGACAAGGATTGAAATGTTCAAATCCCTTTATTTTTATATACTTTTTAAAGGAAAAATCAATTTTTCAGAATAAAAAGGAGAAAAAGCCGAAGCCTTTTCTCCACAAAACAGGATTTTAAAAATTATTTATACAACGGGAATTTCGCACAAATTGCATCGACACCGCTGCGGATTGCATCAGCATTAGCGTCAAAGTCATTCAATGCCAAAGAAATATACTCCGCAATCTTATCCATTTCTTCAACACCAAGACCTCTTGTTGTTACCGCTGCCGTACCAACACGGATACCGCTTGTTACAAACGGACTTCTCGGCTCGGCGGGAACGGTATTTTTGTTGACCGTAATCTGTACCTCGTCCAAACGGCGTTCCAATTCCTTGCCCGTAACCTCGCTGTCACGCAAATCCACCAGCATAACATGGTTGTCCGTACCGCCTGAAATCAGCTTTATACCTCTGTCCGTCAGACCTTTTGCCAAAGCCTGTGCATTTTTGACAATATTTTCTCCGTAAGTCTTAAATTCAGGTTTGAGAGCCTCGCCTAGGCAAACCGCCTTTGCCGCAATTACATGCATAAGCGGGCCGCCCTGTGTACCGGGGAATACAGCTTTATCAATCGCCTTTGCATATTCCTCGGAACAGAGAATCATACCGCCTCTCGGACCACGAAGTGTCTTATGAGTTGTTGTTGTAACAAAATGGGCATATGGAACAGGATTCGGGTGTACACCTGCCGCAACAAGACCTGCAATATGAGCCATATCAACCATAAGATAAGCACCGCAGGCGTCAGCAATCTCACGAAAACGCTTAAAGTCAATGATACGGGGATAAGCACTTGCACCGGCAACAATCATTTTCGGCTTTACTTCCATAGCCATTTCATAAACTTTATCATAGTCAATACGGTGAGTTACAGGGTCAACACCATAGGACACGAAGTTATAGTATTTGCCTGAGATATTAACCGGTGAGCCGTGTGACAGATGACCGCCTTCGGACAGATTCATACCCATAACAGTATCGCCCGGTTGAAGCATGGCGAAATAAACAGCCGTATTTGCCTGAGCACCTGAATGTGGCTGTACATTGGCGTGTTCCGCACCGAACAGTTCACAGGCTCTCTTTCTTGCGATTTCTTCAACAACATCAACATATTGACAACCGCCGTAATATCTCTTGCCCGGATAACCCTCAGCGTATTTGTTTGTCAAAACTGAACCCATTGCCGCCATAACTGCCGGAGATACAATATTCTCGGAGGCAATCAGTTCCAGATTTCTCTGCTGTCTTTTCAATTCGTCATTCATTGCATCGGAAACATCTTTGTCAGATGCCGCCAAAAAGCCTATTGTATCTATCAAATCACTATACATAAAAAACCTCATTTCAAATCTTTAATATATTTAAAATCACGCTATTTTCTCGGACTTTATGTAAGGCCTGCAAAAAGCCTTATAACCCAAAGCGAACAATGCACCCAAAATCAAAATCAATCCGGTGCCAACGGCAATATTAACCAACATTGTCCCATAAACCGCCGATGTCAGAATATGCGTATGTACAAAGCGTATTGCCTCATCAACAGCCCAAAACATATCTGCATACGGAACACTCAAATCCTTTGCAAATTCCGCCACATAGGAGATATATTCCGCCGCCAGAAGAAACAGCCATGACAATGCCATACAGGCTAAAACGCTTTTTGCCGTATGGCGTTTGCCAAAAAGCACAAACGCAAACAATGCTGCCGCTATAAGCACAATGCTGCACAATCCCATACGAATGTTGAACAGATAAAGCACAACATAGATAACCGTACTCAAAATCAATGCCGCTATACTGCCCAGAAGTCCCCGTCCAAAACGACATTTTTGATTTCTTTTTTTCAATTTCTTATCGAGAACAGGACCTCTTATATTAAAGCAATCCTCGCACATGGCATCAAACGCACCGCCAAGTGTAAAAAAGCCCGTCTTTTTTTGCTGTCCGCAGTATTTACAAAACGGAAGAATTTTCAAATCCTTGCAGAAACCAAATACTTTGCTGATACTTTCCCTGATTGTTGTGCGGTCAATTTCGGAATTGACTGTCATTTTCACATCAATCTGTATGGTATGATTTTCAAATCGTGCAAAGAAAATCTTATTGTTTGAAGCCGCCAGGCGGCTAAGCTGTGTATTCAGTTCCTGTTCATTCTCCTTTTTTTCAGCACCTGCACCGACCAAAAAAACATAGCGTCCCTGACGCTCCGAAAAACGCAAAATCGTTTCAAATCCGTCTATACGGCCATAGGCGGTACTGTCGGGCTTATAATACTGCATACCGAGAGTAATGACAAATTCTTCAAATTCGCTTTCCGTCATAAAAACATCTTTCCCCAAAATTCCGATATGATACACTAAATCGTTGTGCAGATGACTCCACACAACGATTATAGTATCAGAAACAGATTTTATTTTGAAATTATTTTACATGCCACAACTCTGTTGCATATTGCAGAATTGTACGGTCACTGGAGAACATACCGGCATTTGCGGTATTCATCAGGCACTTTCTGCCGAAAGACATTCTGTCTTTATAATCCTTGTTGGCTTTGAGCTTTGTTTCGATATAATCCGGCAAATCTCTGAGAATGAAGTAGTGGTCAGGCTGATGCCAGCTTGCACCTTCCAAGAGAGCCTTATGCAATTCAGCAAAGCTGCCTTCGCCTGTCTTGCCGCCGTCAGAGAAACGTCCGTCAATAAGAGTGTCGATAACTCTCTTAATTTCGGGGTTCGCATCATAGATTGCCTTCGGGTCATAACTATCTTTGATTTCGTTGATTTCTTCAACTCTCGCACCAAAGATATACTCGTTTTCCTCGCCTGCCTGCTGTGTAATTTCAACATTCGCACCGTCATAAGTGCCAAGTGTAACTGCACCGTTGAGCATGAACTTCATGTTACCTGTACCAGAAGCCTCTGTGCCGGCTGTGGAAATCTGCTCGGAAATATCAGCAGCCGTAACAATCTTCTCTGCATAGGATACATTGTAGTTTGCAACGAAAACAACTTTCAGCTTATCCTGCATATCAGGGTCATTGTTGATGAGCTTTGCAATCTCATTTATATACTTGATAATTGCCTTTGCACGGGCATATCCCGGAGCAGCCTTTGCACCGAAGATAAACGCTGTCGGTGTGAAGTCCTTCAAAGTACCGTCTTTCAGGCGGAAGTAAATTGCCATAATGGAGAATGCGTTCAAAAGCTGTCTTTTGTACTCATGCAATCTCTTAACCTGAATGTCAAAGATAAATGACGGGTCAATATAAACATTGTCATGCTTCAAGATGAAGTCGGAAAGCTCTTTCTTCTTGATAGCCTTAATCTCGTTGAAACGAGCGATTGTCTTGTCGTCAATCTTGCCTTCGAGCTTTTTGAGTTCATCAAGGTTTCTAACCCACTTTGTACCGATTTCGTCAGAAATGAACTCGGAAAGCTGCGGGTTGCAAAGACCGAGCCAACGGCGTTGTGTAATACCGTTTGTCTTGTTCTGGAAACGCTCCGGATAGATTGCATACCAATCTTTCAGAACATCGTTCTTCAAGATTTCCGTATGAATCCATGCAACACCGTTTGTATAGCTGGACGCATAAACAGCCAGTCTTGCCATGTGGATAAGGTTGCCGTCGATAATCTTCATGCCGTCGAGTTTTGTCTTTTTCTCTTTCTTCTCAGCACCTTCAACTTCGCTTTCGCCTTCAACCTCAACCGGAACATTAAGACCCTTTGCTGTCAGGTCAGCAACCAAACGGTCGTTAATCTTAACGATGATGTCATAAATTTCCGGAATAACGCTTGTGATGAGCTTAATATCCCATTTTTCGAGTGCTTCGGACATAACGGTGTGGTTTGTATAAGCAAAGGTCTTTTGAGCAATTTCAAATGCCTTGTCAAAAGACAGACCGTCATTTTGGAGCAAACGAATCAACTCCGGAATGGAAACAACCGGGTGTGTATCGTTCAACTGAATTGCACAATGTGCAGCAAATTGAGAATAATCATTGCCGTGTTTCTTCTTGTATTTCTTGATAATATCCTGCAAAGATGCACTGCAGAAGAAATACTGCTGTTTCAATCTCAAAATCTTGCCCGGATAGCTGTTGTCATTCGGATAGAGAACTTTGGAGATATTCTCAGCATCATTCTTTTCCTTAACGGCTTCATCATACTTGCTGTCGTTGAATTCAAGGAAATCGAAATCATTAACAGCCTCTGCCTGCCAAAGACGGAGTGTGTTGATGTTTTCCGTGCCATAACCGATAACGGCCATATCATACGGAACAGCCTTTACTGTCTGGTCAGCAAACTTAACGGTAACTGTGTCCTCAGCTCTTCTAATGCACCATGGGTCACCGAAGCTCTGCCAATCATCGGCTGTTTCAACCTGAAAACCGTCAACAATGCTCTGCTTGAACAAACCGTATTTATAACGGATACCATAACCGTCAAGCGGAACATCCTGTGTTGCGGCAGAATCAAGGAAGCATGCAGCCAAACGGCCCAAACCGCCGTTACCGAGTGCAGCGTCATCAATATCCTCAAATACATTGATGTCTACGCCTTTTTCAGCAAGGAGCTTCTTAACCTGGTCAAGTACGCCCATAGCATAAAGGTTGTTGTACATCATACGACCCATAAGGAACTCTGCCGAGAAATAGTAAGCTCTTCTGTGGTTTGCGTGTGTTTCCTTGCTCTTTGCCCATCTCTCAGAGATTTCACCCATCATGGCCTTGCCCAATGCAAGATGAAGTTCAGCAGGGGAAAGCTCGTTAAGCTCCTTACAATACTCGTTCTTTGCAGTAAGTACGAGGTTGTCGATAATGGCATTTTTCTTCATATTTTTGTCATCCTCCAGCCTTCTGTAAATTTTTGCCAAATTATAAAGTTTTTTCGCCAAAGCGGGAGTCGTTGCTCCCTTGTCCATTCTCCATGTCCAGTTTCCGCCCAAAGTAGACGGAATATTCATTCTCGCCTCAGAACCGAGTCCGAGAAGATCCTGCATCTGAACTATAGCATAATCACTGACACTTGCGTATGCAGTGCGAATGAAACCCCAGTTAATGCCTTCTTTTTTACTCAGACGGCAATAAACCTCCGCATATTCCTTATCCTCTTTTTCTGCGGAGTTATACCAGCCGAGAATGGTGTCATTATCATGCGTTCCCGTATAACATACACTGTTGCTCGGATAGTTGTGCGGCAAATAGTTGCTGTCCTCTTTGGAGTCAAAAGCAAATTCAAGGATTTTCATACCCGGATAGCCTGTGTCCTCCAAAAGTTTCTTTACGCCCGGTGTGAGGAAACCAAGGTCCTCCGCAATAATCGGAATATCGCCCAATTCTTCTTTAAGTTTATTAAAGAATTTCATCTTCGGACCGTCTATCCACTCACCGTCGATTGCCGTTTCTGCGGGATAAGGAATGGCATAAAATGCCTCAAAAGCTCTGAAATGGTCGATTCTTGTAACATCAAACATACGGGCTGCACCACGAATACGGTTTATCCACCATTTAAAGCCTGTATTTTCAAGATAAATCCAATCATAAAGCGGATTGCCCCAAAGCTGACCGGTTTCTGAGAAATAGTCCGGCGGACAGCCGGCAACCCGTACGGGATTACGCTTTTGGTCCAGCCAGAAAACACGCGGATTTGCCCAAGTGTCGGCACTGTCCATAGCTACATAAATAGGCATATCACCAAACAGCTTCACGCCGCTCTTATTGGCATATTCTTTCAGCTCAAACCATTGTTTGTAAAATTGGAACTGCACAAACTTCCAAAACATAACATCATCATAAAGAAGATGGTAATAATACTCAACCGCATTATATTCTCTGTACTTGATGTCGTCCGGCCACTCTGTCCATGATTTTTGTCCCAAATAGAACTTAATCGCCATGTACATGGCGTAATTTGTAAGCCAACTGTCTTCTTCTCTGCAAAAATCCCAGTATTCCTGTTGGTCGCAGGACTTAAAGCGTTCGTATGCTTTTCTGAGGACACCAAAGCGTGTGTTAAATATTTTTTCATAATCAACACGACCGGGGTCGCTTCCCCAGTCCAAGTCTTTGATTTCGTTACGAATAAGAAGACCCTCTTCGCACAGAATATCCAAATCAATCATATAGGGATTGCCCGCATAAGTTGAAAAGGACTGATACGGGGAATCTCCGTAACTTGTCGGACCTACCGGAAGCAACTGCCAATACTGCTGACCGGCCTCTTTTAAAAAGTCTACGAACTCATAAGCGGCCTTACCCAAAGTTCCAATTCCATAATTAGACGGAAGCGAAGTTATGGGCATCAATATTCCGGCACTTCTTGCCATTTTATCATCTCCATCTTTTAAATTTTTTAACCGAAAAATTCCCGGTTTCGGTATATTCTATGGTTTTTTATCAATTTACACTATATCATTTTAACATATCACTACATTTTAATCAATAGTTTGTTCCCAAAAAATTCTAAAACAGACCTAAGTTTTTTTGATTTTTATAACAAATTTCCAACATTTCTTTGCTATTTTTTCAACAACTTTGTGTAAAAATAGGAGTAAATTATTTTATTGGAATTGTTCCGCCAAACGCAGTGCCATATACAGTCCGTGTGATGAAGATATAAAGCGGATATACTCTCTTGTGTTCTGCCGTCCCTGATTAAGCCGAAGTTCCACCGCATGACTGCCTTTTTCGCTGTCTACCGCCACATAGACCAAACCGACAGGTTTTTCTTTCGTTCCCCCCGTAGGTCCTGCAATACCTGTTGTGGCAATCCCTATATCCGCACCGCTCAAAAGCCGCACACCTTTTGCCATTTCCAAAGCGGTCTGTTTGCTGTATTCAGTATAGGTATCCAGCGTTGTTTTAGAAACGCCCAAAACCCGGGTTTTTATTTCATTGGAATAGGCACAAACACCGCATGAAAACACTGATGACGCTCCCGAAACCGCTGTAATGCGTTCAGACACCAAACCACCGGTTAAACTCTCTGCCGTTGCCACAGACAGATGTTTTTCCTGTAATTTTTGAACCAATGCCGTTTGGAGGTTGCCCACATCTATACCATAGATATATTCTTGACCAATGACTTTACAAATATGTTCCAAAACAGGCTGTATTGCATTTTCGGCATCTGCTTTTGTTCCAGCACAACAGGTTACACGGAGCTGTACCTCACCGTCTTTGGCATAAGGGGCTAATGTCGGATTAGTGTGCGTTGTCATGTAATCACGCAGTTTTTCCTCAACCATTGCCTCACCCATACCGAAAATATGCACTGTTTTTGAGATAATCATTTGATTGGTCTTTTTTTCAATATAAGCGGGAATATTCTCCAAAAACATCGTCTGCATTTCTCTTGGCGGTCCGGGAAACAAAACAATGGTTTTTCCTTTCTTACTTAGCAAAACACCCGGAGCTGTTCCGTTATGATTTGGCAGACAATCCGCACCTTTTGGAATATATGCCTGTTTGCGAATTGCATCTGTTACCGTCCGTCCCGTTTTGCCGTAATAGTCCTCAATACTTTTCAGTGCCGCCGCATTATATTCCATTTCAACACCGAAATATTCGGCAACTGTTTCCTTTGTCAAATCATCATAAGTCGGCCCTAAACCGCCTGTGGTTATGACTATGTCACAATCTTCAAAAGCACGGCTCAATTCTTTTCTAAGGCGTTCCGCATTATCCCCAACAACACTTTGACGATAAACATTAACACCCAATGCCGCCAATTCACGGGACAAAAATTGAGCATTTGTATTCAAAATATCGCCCAAAAGCAATTCCGTTCCCACACAAAGGATTTCCGCTTTCATAATTGAACCTCTTTTCGCCTTTATATATAATTAGTTTACTATTTTTATGGCTTTTCTGCAAGTCCTTATTTTGGAATGTTGTTTACAATTTGTACACATTTTGATATTTGAAATATTGTATAATATATTTGAATACCTTTATGGAGGTTATTATGTTAAGAGAAACATCTAACTTAGAGGCTCTGCTGATTAACTTGCTTTTAGGTACAATCTGGCACTTTGCCACATTTTTTATATGTATATCAGTGACCCCAAAATTATTCAATCCCAACAGAAAATGGTATCGTCCCCGCAAATGGGAACGGGAGGGAAAATTTTATAACGACTATCTTAAAATTAACAAATGGAAAGATTTTTTGCCTCAGCATGTCGGCAAAGACGGCTTTTCCAAAGACCATATCGACGACCTTTCGATTGAATATCTCGATGAATTTATTATGGAAACCTGTCGTGGCGAATGGAATCACATGATGAACTGTGCCTTTGCCATTGTTCTGTTTATTATCAACAGCTTTGGAATGGCTTTGATTCTGAGTATTTGTGTCTTGCTGGGCAATCTTCCTTTTGCGATTATTCAGCGTTATAACCGTTTCCGTCTGCAAAAGGTTAAACGCACAATTTTGAAAAAACAGGAGCGTAAACAGCGTAATCTTGCAAAAACCGTTCCAAAAACCGATATACAAACAGAACCGCCGTCAACACAAACCGTCCAAGAGGGATAACAAGGCTCTGCTCTTGTGTCCTTCTTGTTTTCTTATTATTGCCATTTTGTATCAAAAATTCCATTCCAAACCATAAGGAGCAGAAAAAATTATGAATTGGTTTTTTACGGATACTTTGAATGAAACCGCATGGATTACGGGCGAGGACGCCGTACACATTACCCGTTCTCTACGAATGGCGGTCGGAGAAATACTGACGCTTTGTGACTCTGAGGGTACAGAACATATCTGTAAAATTGAACGGATTTGTGACGAAGGTGTATTTGTCCGTGAAATGTCAAAAGACGCCTGTCAAAATGAGCCGTCCGTTGAAGTTACATTATTTGCCGCCCTTACCAAAGGCGATAAGTTTGAAAATATGATACAGAAATCAGTCGAGTTGGGTGTTCATGCCATTGTTCCCGTTCTGACGGAACGCTGTATATCCCGTCCCGATGACAAAACATCCGCCAAAAAGTTACAGCGTTACCAAAAAATTGCCTTTCAAGCCGCTATGCAGTCACATAGGAATATAATTCCGCAAGTCGAAAATCTTTGTACACTGAAACAGGCTGCCGACCGACTGAATACCTTTGATGTCGGCATTTTATTTTATGAGGGCGGCGGAAAACCGCTTGCCCGTGTTCTATCCCCTGACGACAGAAAAATTGCCGTTTTCATTGGACCTGAGGGCGGATTTGGTGAAAACGAGGTTGAAATACTGACACAGAACGGTGCAGTCTGCACAACACTCGGCAAACGCATTTTGCGTGCCGAAACAGCCCCTTTGGCGGCTTTATCTATTATTATGTTCCATACGGGAAATATGGATTAACGGAGGTTTTAAAAATGATTGGTATTATTGCTGCCATGAAAATTGAAATGGAAAATCTGGTTGCGGATATGACCGATGTTCGCACCGAAAATATCGGCTCTGTTGTTTATCACTGTGGAAAACTCAACGGTACAGCGTGTGTTATTGCCATGTGCGGTGTCGGAAAAGTCAATGCCGCCGTTTGTACTCAAACAATGATTTTGACTTATCACCCCGATTATATCATAAATACAGGTGTAGGCGGCAGTACAAGCCATACCACACATATCGGACATACGGTAATTGCAGACCGTGTCGTACAGCACGATATGGACACTACCGCTTTGGGAGATGAACCAGGACTTTTGACACTTTCCTGCGGCAATCGTGTTTATATTGACGCCGACATCACTCTCAGACAGCAGTTAGCCGTTGTTTGCGACAAATTGGAAGATATTACATATACTTTCGGTACAGTTGCAACAGGCGACCAATTTATTTGCGGAAACGAAAAACGCACAGCTCTAAATGAAAAATTCGGAGCGATTGTTTGTGAAATGGAAGGCGGAGCGATTGGTCAGACTTGTTTTCTTAACGGTGTTCCCTTTGCCATTCTCCGTTCAATGTCCGACAGTATGAATGAGGAAGATGACGCTATGGAATACAGCCGTTTCAGTCAGATTGCCGCCCAAAAATCCTGTAATATTATCAAAGCTTTTACGGCAAGCCTCAATCATACTTGACATTAAGGCTTGGAGAGGCAAGCAATTTTTCTTGGCGATTGTATATTCTTGGGACACAGTGAACTTTTTGTTGATAAAACCTCAACAATACCATGTTCACTGTGTCCTTTTCCATGCCATAAACTGAATTTGTCCACAAAAAATTCATACCTTTATATATCAACTGTGTTAGAATAATGAAAACGACCTTTATTGATTTTATCATACATATTTTAACGTGAGTTCGACCGAAAATCAAAGAATAGAGAGTGCATTATTATTACAAATATTAAGAGCAGGCTTTTTAGGAATAAAAGAATATGCAACAAGAGCAGAAAGAAGATTAACAAAGAAATTGTCAACAGAACGATGACGGGAATGTTCAATTT
>JBJEQG010000078.1:3828-17007 GCA_051881635.1 Acutalibacteraceae bacterium | reverse complement strand
CGTTTTGGAAAGTTTGTTTCGGATTTGCCGGAAAATAAATACAAGAAATTATAATAATTAGAAATTGATTATCCGAAATTAAAGTTTAGGTCAAGCCTTTTTAAAGGCTTGCGGTTTCCAAAGGCAGAGCCTTTGGTGGAGGTTTGGAGGCAACGCCTCCAATAGTCCAAATGCTTAAAAAGGGCAAACGCAGTTTGCTCAATGTTTTACGGTTATTGAACAAGTCTGATGCCCCAAATTAAGGGCAATCATGAATAGAAAGAGGTGTTCTTTTGTATGGAAACAGAACAGAATCAATCAGAAAAAATTATCAATGTCGATATTGAAAAGGAAATGAAAAAATCTTTCATGGAATATTCAATGTCCGTTATTGTTTCCCGTGCATTACCCGATGTGCGTGACGGCTTAAAGCCTGTCCACCGCCGTATTTTATATTCACAGTATGAAGAAAACCTGACACCCGACAAGCCGTACAGAAAATGTGCGAATACCGTCGGTGATGTACTTGGTCGTTACCACCCGCACGGTGATGCGTCCGTTTATGATGCGTTGGTGCGTCTTGCACAGGATTTTTCAATGCGTTATCCGCTTGTTGACGGTCACGGCAACTTTGGTTCTATTGACGGTGACCCGCCGGCGGCTTATCGTTATACGGAATCCAAAATGAGCAAAATGAGCGTTGAAATGCTGACGGACATAGACAAGGAAACCGTTGATTTCACCTCAAACTATGATGACACAAGGAAAGAGCCGACTGTTTTGCCCTCACGCTTTCCAAACCTTTTGGTAAACGGTTCAACAGGTATTGCCGTTGGTATGGCGACAAATATTCCGCCGCACAATATGGGCGAGGTTATTGACGCCGTATGCTGTCTTATTGACAACCCTGACGCAGGGCTTGAAGATTTAATGACCTTTATCAAAGGACCGGATTTCCCGACAGCCGGTATCGTTATGGGACAGGCAGGTATCCGTGCGGCTTATGCGACAGGACGGGGCAAAATTCTTGTTCGTGCAAGAGCCGAAATTGTCGAGGAAAAGAACGGACGCTTTAAGATTGTGATTACGGAATTGCCGTATCAGGTAAACAAAGCCCGTTTGGTTGAGAGCATTGCCGATATGGTCAAGGAAAAGCGGATTGAGGGAATTTCAAATATTGAGGACCATTCCGACCGCAACGGTATGCATGTTGAAATTACTTTAAAGCGTGAAGCGTCACCGCAGATTGTTTTGAATAAGCTGTTTACCTACTCTCAAATGCAGATTACATACGGCATTATCATGTTGGCTATTGTCAACGGCGAGCCTAAAATTCTGTCTTTGAAAGAAATTTTACGGCACTATCTGGATTTTCAGGTTGATGTTGTAACACGCCGCACCCGTTTTGAATTGAGAAAGGCTGAGGAAAGAGCAAATATCTTAGAGGGTTTGAAGATTGCGATTGATTTTATTGACGAAGTCATTTCCATTATCCGTTCCTCCAAAGACCAGCAGACAGCCCGCACCGCCCTTTCCGAACGCTTTGGTCTGAATGAAGCCCAAACACAGGCTATTGTGTCAATGCGTCTTGGACAGCTTTCAGGTTTGGAGCGTATAAAAATTGAGGAGGAGTTGCAGGATTTTCTTGAAAAGATTGCCGGGTATAAGGAACTTCTCCAAAACCATGACAAGATGTTGAATTTAATTAAGGACGAAATACAGGATATTAAGAGAAGATACAATGACGACCGCCGTACCGAGATTATGCCGATTAGTGGCGAGGTTGACATTGAGGACTTAATTCCGAATGAACAGTGTGTTGTTACCCTGACAAATCTCGGATATATCAAGCGTCAGAAAAGTGACGAATACGCTTTGCAGAACAAGGGCGGCAAGGGTAAAATCGGCATGACGCAAAGGGACGAGGACGCAACAAAGGAAATTGTCGTTTTGAACTCGCATGAATATCTTTTGTTCTTTACGAATTTGGGCAAGGTTTACCGTTTGAAGTGTTATGAAATACCTGAGGGTTCACGAAGTTCCAAAGGAATGAACATCAATAATCTTCTGCCGTTGAGTACGGGCGAAAAAGTCACTTCAATCATAAAGGTTGCTGCTGACGGGGACGACAACTATTTGGTTATGATTACACGCAAGGGCTTGATTAAGAGAACGGCAAAGAATGAATTTAACACCACACGCAAAATCGGTGTTATTGCAATCAATTTGCATGACGATGATGAGCTTGCATGGGTTCGCCTGACAAACGGTCATTCCGAGCTGATTGTTGCCACACATAACGGTATGGCAATTCGTTTTCCGGAAACAGATGTGCGTATTATGGGGCGTGGTGCAAGCGGCGTAAAAGCCATTTCCCTGCGTGAGGACGATTATGTTGTTGGTATGTCCATTGTGCGTGAAAACGCAAAGATTTTGACGGTATCGGAAACAGGTTACGGTCGTATTTCCGAGTTGAGCGATTACCGTATGCAGTCAAGGGGCGGTCGTGGCATAATCAACTATCATACGGATAAATACGGTAAAATTGCGGCGATTAAGTCGGTCGATTTGGACGATGATATTATCCTTTTGACGGATAACGGCGTTATCATTCGTATTGCGGCGGCATCAGTGCGTATATGTTCCCGTCCGAGTAAGGGTGTTCGTGTTATGAGGGTAGATGAAAGCAATAAGATTGTCGCTTTGGCGAGAGTACCGCATAATGCTGAGGAAGATGACGAACTGCCTTTGGACGATGAATTGGAAGAAGATACGGAAGTATCCTCCCCCGATGATGAAGAATAAGGTTTCCGACAGTCTGACTGATAAAATAAAAGGTGAAACCTGAAAAACAGGTTTCACCTTTTGTTATTTGTCCGTTAATCTCATGTAGTGAAAAATGTATTGCTGTGCAATACCGGCATAGGGTTGGAATATTTCGGGAGAAATGTCCTTAAATTCGGTGCTTAAAGCCCTTTTAATCCAGACATCAACCGGAAATGCCGACAGGTTATGTAACCCGTACAGCAGTGTGCAGTCGGCAACCTTTGCACCCACACCGTTAATTTTTCTCAGTTCGGTTTGTGCGTCAGCCAACGGCATATTTTTCAGACTTTCAAAGTCAATCTGCCCTGACGCAACCTTTTGGGCGGCATCTATAATATATTTGGCACGAAAACCCGCACGGAGTGGAGCTAAATCCTCAACCGTACATTTGGAAAGCGTTTCGGCTGTCGGAAATGTATATGACGAACCGCAAGGAGAGCCGAATTGACGACAAAGACGGTCAATAATTCCCCTTATACGGGGAATATTGTTGTTTTGAGAAATTATAAAGGAACAAAGGCTCTCCCATGATTCCTGAGCAAGAATACGGATACCGGCGGCATAATCGGCGGCTCTTGTCAGCTTTTCGCATTTTGAACACAGAAAATCCCTGATTTCCTTATAGTTGCGGTCAAGGTCAAAATAGGCAATCCATTGTTCCACAGTGCTTTCATCAATATTTTGGATTTGAAAGTGTGTGCCGTCTTTGCGGACAGTACAATAAGTCTGTCCGACAACGGCGGAAAAACTGCCGTCCGTATTTTTCTCCCAACGGAAACACTGTCCGCATGAAAAAGTCTGTTCCAAATCGAAATTATCAGTAATTTCAAAATGGGCGGTGTTATTTTCAAAATGGTAGTTCATGTTTGGCATTACCCCCTGTTTTCATTTGTGTTAGGCACGATTAAATTTCAGCTTTCATTTTTTTCAGAAAAGCCTGTGTGCGTTCATTTTTGGGGTTGTCAATGACTTCTTTCGGCGAACCTTCTTCAACGATAAGCCCTTTGTCCATGAATATAACTCTGTCGGAAATACTCCTCGCAAAATCAATTTCATGCGTGACAATTACCATTGTCATTTTTTCTTCGGCTAAACTTTTGAGAACCTTCAAAATTTCAGCCGTAAGTTCAGGGTCGAGTGCTGATGTTGGCTCATCAAAAAAAAGCATTTTGGGTTTCATCGCCAACGCTCTTGCGATTGCAATTCTTTGTTGCTGACCGCCCGAAAGCTGATACGGGTAGTAATCTTTTTTATCGGCAAGCCCCATTTTTTTCAGCAGTTCCTCCGCTTCCTTTTCAACCTCATGTTTATCTCTTTTCTGAACATGAATTGGAGCGTCGCATATATTCTTCATGACGGAATAATGCGGAAACAGGTTGAAATTTTGAAAGACAAGTCCGAAATAACTCTGTATCTCCTTCATCTTGTTTTTGTTTGCGTAAACGGGAGAGCCGCTCTCGGAATTGACGGCATCTTCCCCGCAAAAACTCATACTTCCCCCGTCAATTTTTTCGAGAAAGGTTATGCATCTCAAAAATGTTGATTTACCCGAGCCTGACGGACCGAGTATTGAAACAACCTCTTTTTCCCTGACAGAAAGGCTTATGTCTTTAAGGACCTGTAAATCCCCGAAGCTTTTTTGTATGTTTTTAACCTCTAACAGATTCATATATTTACCTTCTTACTTGTAATAGTTTAACTTTTTTTCGATTCTTTCCATGATAAACGCAACAATAAAATTGAAGATGTAGTAGAACAGACCGGCTATGAATAACGGCATAATCATGGTTTTTGCTGCGGAAATCTGTTTTGCAATAGTAAACATTTCCGTATATGAAAGTGCGAATGCAAGAGATGTATCCTTTACAAGGGTAATAACCTCATTTGTTATTGACGGAATAATGTTCTTTACCATTTGCGGAAAAACGATTTTAAAGAAAGTTTGTGCCTTGCTGTATCCGAGAACCGTACACGCCTCATACTGTCCTCTCGGAACGGCTTGAATACCGGAACGGTATATCTCGGCAAAATATGCGGCATAGTTAATCGAAAATCCTATGATAACGGCATAGAAACGGTAGCTTGAAGAAAGGTCTATCCCGAAAATGTAATACGGTCCAAAGAACACAACCAATAATTGGAGCATGAGAGGTGTTCCTCTGACAATCGAAATATAAATTTTTATAAGCCACCTTACGGGTGCAATCTTACACATTCTTCCTGCCGCAACAAGCAGTCCGAGAGGAAGTGCAAAAATCAGAGTGAGGGCAAATATCGTCAGTGTTGCGAGTAATCCGTTCAGTAACTGTAATGTTATTTGCAGTAATTCCTGAAAGTAATCTTTATCTGACTTTGAAGTATTTTTGTTTTCTTCCGTGATGTCTATATATTTATCATTTGCCGAGAGGCATATACTATCCTCCAATCCCCACTTTTTTGCAATTTCCTCAAATGTACCGTCTGCAAGCATTTCAAGCAATACCCCCTGAACTTCATTACGAAGCTCGGTATTTCCAAGCTGAAATCCAACGGCATATTTTTCGGAGGAGAGTCGTGTTTCAAGCATAACAAACTTATTTCCACGGGATTTTATTTCATATTTTGCAACGCCAATATCCATACAGACAGCCTGAACCGCACCTGATTCAAGATTCATAAACGCACTGTTATAATCACCAACCTGTTGAAGTTCCGCAAACGACTGAGCTAATTTAATGTTTTCTTTCGTGGCTTTTTCGCCCGTCAAAGCCGCAAGGGCGGAGCTGTCCGTCTGTACGGCAACGATTTTTCCCGCGAGGTCGGAAAGATTTTTGATGTCGGAATCCGCCTTTACGATGACAACCTGAGAGTTGTCTATGTACGGTGTACTCCAAGTGTATTTTGACTCTCTGCCGTTTACGGTAAATCCGTTCCAGATACAGTCGATAGAGCCTGATTTTAATTCCATATCCTTAGAGTTCCATTCGATAGGCTGTTTTTTCAGTATCCAGCCTTTACGGTTACAGACCTCCTGTGCGAGGTCAATGTCAAAGCCAACATATTCCCCGTCCTCCATATAGCCGTATGGCGGAAATTCCGCATCAAAGCCTATTGTGAAATATTCCCTGTCGTTTGCCGCCGAACAGATTAAGGACTGAAAGGTTACAATTAAGGTGCTAACGACAAGCAAAAATATCATTAGCTTTTTCATCTTTTTTTTCATAGTATTCTCCTTTAACAATTTATTATGCTAAATCTATAAAAAATTAGTACATTATTACGATACATTATGAGTCTGAAAATGTCAATACAAATATGGATTTTAAAGCGGAATTTATATTTTTGAAAATTAGATTATTGTTTTAATTCTGTTCAAAAAAATGTGCTTGACTAATAATTTCAACAAGAATATAATTATGGATAAACTGACCGATTGGTCGGAATTTTATAGAATTTTTCAAAAGAGGTGTAAAAAATGTTTAGGCTGAAAAAATATCTGAAACCGTATATCGGTTTAATTTTGCTTGCCGTTTTGTTCCTTTTCGGACAGGGCATGGCGGAATTAAATTTGCCGAACCTGATGTCCGATATTGTCAATGTCGGTATTCAGTATTCAGGTATCGAAAACAGTTCTCCCGAAGCCATCAGCGAAAACGGCATGACGCTTGTAAAAACCTTTATGACGGCTGATGAGAAAAAAACGGTTGATAGCTGTTATAAACAAATTACGGCTCAATCTGAGGATTACAAGACCTATAAGGAAAAGTATTCCTATCTGAATGACGAAACGGCGAGCGTTTATGTTCTGAAAGATAATCTTGGCAATACGACAAGGGAAGATTTAGACCGTATTTTTGGAAATGCCCTTATGACTTTTGTATCCGTTATGCGGGATTTTTCCAAAGAAAATTCTTCCGTTAATACGGACAGCACAAGTATTACCGATGTTGATTTAACAAAGCTTTATCAAGTACAGCCGTTGCTGAATATGTTGCCGCAGGAAACGATACAGAAAGCCCGTGAAAAGGCGGTTAATTCCGATGAAACCATTTCAAATTCCGTTGGACGGAGTTTTGTAAAGATGTTCTATGAAGAAGTCGGAATTTCCGTTTCGGGTATTCAGTCCGCCTATATTTTCCGTATCGGTGCATTTATGGTGCTGATTACATTGGGAAGTGCCGTTTGTGCAATTTTGGTTGGTCTGATTGCGTCCGTTGTCGGTGCGGGCGTTGCCAAAAAGCTCCGCAAAGATTTGTTTGAAAAGATTGAGTATTTTTCGAGCAATGAATTTGACAAATTCTCCACCGCTTCATTGATTACCCGTACAACAAACGATATTACGCAAGTCCAAATGCTGATTACAATGTCACTGAGAATGATATTTTATGCCCCGATTGTCGGAATAGGCGGAATTGTAATGGCGTTGACAAGTGCGGTTTCCATGACATGGATTATCGCTTTGGCTGTTGTTGTTCTGATTGGTATTCTGTTGGTTGTATGCTGTATTGCATTACCGAAGTTTAATAAAGTACAGAAGTTAATCGACCGTCTGAACCTTGTAACAAGAGAGAGTTTAAGCGGTATGATGGTTATCCGTGCTTTTGGTACGGAGGAACATGAGGAAGAGCGTTTTGACGAGGCAAACAAGGACCTGACAAAAGTCAATCTGTTTATCAATCGTGTTATGACTTTCCTCATGCCTGCCATGATGCTTGTCATGAACAGCGTGTCGCTTTTGATTGTATGGGTTGCCTCGCACCGTATTGAACAGGGCAGTATGCAGATTGGCGACATGATGGCGTTTATTCAGTATTCCATGATGATTATTATGGCGTTCCTTGTTATTGCGATGATGTTTATCATGGTACCCCGTGCAGCCGTTTCGGCGGTGCGTATTGCTGATGTTTTGGAGTGCGAAAATTCCGTTAAGGATAAAGAAAATCCGACAAAGTTCCCCGAAAAAGTCGAGGGTGAAATTGTGTTCGACCATGTTTCATTCAAATATGAAGATGCGGGAGAAAATGTTTTGACGGACATCAGCTTTACGGCAAAACCCGGACAAACAACGGCGTTTATCGGTTCAACCGGTTCGGGTAAATCGACTTTGGTTAATCTTATTCCCCGTTTTTACGATACTACGGAGGGCAAAATTACCTTTGATGGCATTGATGTCCGTGATTTAAGCCAGCATGATTTGAGGGAGAATATCGGCTTTGTGCCGCAAAAGGGCGTATTGTTTACGGGTGATATTGCCTCCAACCTGCGTTACGGCAAACATGACGCAACGGACAAGGAAATTCAGACCGCCGCTGCTGTTGCACAGGCAGAAGAATTTATCGACACCAAACCCGAAAAGTATCAGACACCGATTGCACAGGGCGGTACGAATGTATCCGGCGGTCAGAAACAGCGTTTGGCGATTGCGAGAGCATTGGTAAAGCAAGCCCCCGTTTATATCTTTGATGACAGTTTTTCGGCATTGGATTTCAAGACAGATGCGGCTTTGCGTAAAGCGTTAAAAAAATATACGGGAAACGCAACCGTTCTGATTGTCGCACAGCGTATAAGCACGATTATGAATGCGGAACAGATTATCGTTTTGGACGAGGGCAGGATTGTCGGCAAGGGAACGCACAAGGAACTCTTAAAGACCTGTGCCGAATATAAGGAAATTGCCCTGTCGCAGTTGAAGTCGAGCGAATTGGAATAAAGGAGGGATAAGTGATGAGTGAACAAAAACCAAAAGGTCCTAACGGTCCACACGGTCCTCACGGCGTTATGTCCGGAGAAAAGGCAAAGGACTTTAAGGGAACTTTCAGGCAGTTTATGAAATACATCGGCAATTATAAATTCAGCATTCTGGTGGTTATGTTTTTTGCCGTTGCGTCCGTTGTCTTTATGATTATCGGACCGAAAATTCTCGGAAACGCAACAACACTTCTTGCCGAAGGTCTTATGGGCAGTTTTACGGGAACGGGAAACGGAATTGATTTTGCGGGAATTGGTCAGATTTTGCTGTGGCTTGTGGGCATTTATGCCGTAAGTGCGATTTGTGCCTACATTCAGGGCTTTATCATGACGAATGTTTCCATGAAACTGACTTATAACCTCAGACGGGACATTTCAAGGAAAATCAACCGTTTGCCATTGAAATACTATGACAGGGTCAGTCATGGCGAAGTCCTTTCGAGAATTACAAACGATATTGACACACTCAGCCAAACGCTGAACCAGAGCATTACGCAGATTATCACATCTGTAACACAGCTTGTCGGTATTCTGATTATGATGTTCTCAATCAGTTGGCAGTTGACGCTTGTTGCGTTGGTGACAGTGCCGGTTTCGTTTATCTTTGTGTTGTTTATTGTTTCAAAATCCCAAAAGCGTTTTAAAGACCAACAGAAATATCTTGGAAAGGTCAACGGTCATATTGAGGAAATGTATGGCGGTCATACCGTTATGAAAGCCTTTAACGGCGAACAGGCCTCAATCGAAACCTTTGAGGAATACAATGACCAACTCTATACATCGGCGTGGAAATCGCAGTTCTATTCGGGAATTATGATGCCAATCATGAATTTTATCGCAAATCTTGGCTATGTTGCGATTTGTATTCTTGGCGGTTATCTTGCGGTCAACAACGGTCTTGCCATAGGTGACATTCAGGCGTTTATTCAGTATGTACGGCAGTTCAATCAGCCGATTACGCAGGTTGCAAATATCTCCAATATTTTACAGCAGACGGCGGCAGCGGCAGAGCGTGTTTTTGAATTTCTTAACGAGGAAGAGGAAACAGCGGAAAGCGAACACCCCATTACGGTTAATACGACAGATGAAAAGGATACCGAGCTGAATATTCATATTGACGGCAGTGTACAGTTTGCCCATGTGCATTTCGGCTATAATCCCGACAAAATCATCATTAATGATTTCTGTGCAAATATTAAATCGGGACAGAAGATTGCGATTGTAGGGCCGACAGGTGCGGGTAAAACAACGATTGTAAAGTTGCTCATGCGTTTCTATGATGTCAATGAAGGTGCGATTTTGGTAGACGGATATGATATTCGTGACTTCAAGAGAAAAGACCTCCGTTCAATTTTCGGCATGGTATTACAGGATACATGGCTGTATAGCGGAAGTATCATGGATAATATAAGATACGGCAATCTGGACGCAACGGACGAGGAAGTTATTGCGGCGGCAAAAGCAGCACAGGCAGACCACTTTATTCATACCCTTCCGGGTGAATACAATATGGTTTTGAATGAAGAGGCAAACAATGTATCTCAGGGACAAAAACAGCTTCTGACGATTGCAAGAACCATTTTGTCCGACCCGAAAGTTTTGATTTTGGACGAGGCAACAAGCTCTGTCGATACACGCACCGAAGTTCTTATTCAAAAGGCAATGGATAATCTGATGAAAGGCAGAACAAGCTTTATTATTGCCCACCGTCTCAGCACAATACGCAACGCCGACTGTATTTTGGTCATGAACAACGGCGATATTGTTGAACAGGGCAGTCATGATGAGTTGATGTCAAAGAACGGCTTTTACGCCAACCTCTACAACAGCCAGTTCGTCAACACATAATTCTTTTTTAATAATACCGTCATGGACTTTTTTCCGTTCATGGCGGTTTATTTATATAATTTTTGATTAAAGGCTTGACAATGTTATCAAAGAGTGCTATAATCTTAAATACAATATTGAGAAATATAGGGGTATAGCTCAGTTGGTAGAGCAGCGGTCTCCAAAACCGCGTGCCGAGGGTTCAAGTCCTTCTGCCCCTGCCACTTATGACTTGGAACAGATTTAAAATTTATGGCCCGGTAGTTCAGCTGGTTAGAACGCTAGCCTGTCACGCTAGAGGTCGACGGTTCGATCCCGTTCCGGGTCGCCATTACTTCACCCTCTTTATGAGGGTGAAACTATTTGCTGGTATAGCTCAGTCGGCAGAGCGCATCCTTGGTAAGGATGAGGTCACCAGTTCGAATCTGGTTATCAGCTCCATAAAAAAGCCCATGAACAAGCCAATTTTTATAGTTGGCTTGTTTTTTTGTTTTGTCGGATTTTCGGTTTTGTCTACTATTTGTCTACTATTGCCCCAAAAATTAAGGCTACTGTGCAAAGCAGTAGCCATTTTTTATGCCTTTTTTAATTGTAAATTGTTCACGATATTGCCAAGCGTGTCACCTGCCGCCCTGTCTGCCTCCTCGATTGCATGAACATATCTGTTTGTCGTTGATATTTGGGCATGACCGAGCCGGGCGGAAACATTTTTGATATTTGCACCGCTGACCAATAACAGAGTTGCCGAAGTGTGCCGCAAAGCATGGAATTTCTTGTGTGGCAGTCCGTGCCGCTCCAAAAAGTCTGAAAACATCAGCGTCGGGGAAGTCGGATATATAACACCTCCGTCCGACTGAATGAACACCCAATCGGCACCACGCCAAGCAGTACCAAGTTTCAGGCGTGTTTCAGCCTGTACAGATTGCCAACGCCGTAGGAGCGTTATGCAATACTCGGGGATTGCTACCATGCGGCTTTCATGCGTTTTGGTGTCCTTTGTTCGTATAGGTTGCCCTTTGACTTTGTAAAGGCTCTTGCTAATACGGACAGACCGCTCCGAAAAGTTAATATCCGCCCATTCCAAAGCGGCAAGCTCTCCACGCCGACAACCTGTATTTATTGCCAAATGAATAAGCACCTGAAACATCAGCGGTTCATCGTCAAGGCATTGGAGCATTTCGGCAAGCTCTTCCTTTGAATAAATTTCCGTTGTCTGTTCTCCCATTGCCGGAAGTTTAATCTTTTGACTGTCAGCGGGATTTGAGGCTATCAATTCAAGCCTGTAAGCATTATGAAGAATGGATTGCAACACAACATAGTAGCGGCGGACAGTTGCGGGTTTATACGGTTTATTTTGCCCATCAAGCCGATATTCTCCTGTGGATAAGGCATTAACAAACTTTTGGATATGGAGCGGCTTAATATCCTTTAATTTCAAATGACCGAGAGCGGGAACAATTAAGTCCCGAATAATACGCTTGTAGTTTTCAAGTGTTGTTATTGAAACCTCAGACTGTATATTCTCCAAATATTGCGGGACAAAGTCCACAAGTTTCAGACTGCCACAGGCGGAAACAGTGCCGTTTTGTACCCGTTCCTCAAATAGTGTTGCCTGCCGCTGCACTTCCTTTTCGATTTGTTTTTGTGTCATGCTGTTTTCAGGTTTCCATGTCATCGTCCGTGTGATTTTCTTTCCGCTAACATCATAGCCACAAGATACCGTTATTGTGTAGCTGTTATTCCGTTTCCGTATGCTTGCCATAAATAACACCTCTTTTAGAAGGGCAATTCATCATCTCTGGGCGTGGGTAATTTTCTGTTATCGGAAATTGGTCTTGTTTTGTCTTTGTCTTTGTCAATTACTTTCCCGCTATCTGCTATTAAAATTTTATCGCTGTATTTTTTTATCAAACCATTGATTAAATCGTTTTTCATTTCTTTAAATTCCAATATGGATAGATTTTTATTTCTTTATCAAACCATTGATTAAATCATTTTTCATTTCTTTTAAATTCCAATATGGATAGATTTGTGAAGAATATTACTTATACACCTCTACACCGAGCCTTTCCATCTCTTGTGTGCATAAGAACAACAATTCTTCTATCGCTGTCATTTTCGCCCTGTTTCTGTTATAATCCCAAATAATCCAAAACTGATCATGTTTATTTTCTGCGTTATACTTCTCAAAGTATCCGTCTGTTATCTCGCTGACAAGATATGATAGACTATCCATGTCACGCATTATTCCTCTGAGTTCGTCTTTGTCAATTTTCTGTTCCTCTGTCATTTTTTTGATTTCCTTTCAATTTGTTTCAATTCGCCACCGTGTGATTTAAACTCCAATAATTTAAACTCCAATAATTTAAATTCCAAAATGGATAGATTTGTGAATGGTGGCAATTGACAAGAAAGTCTATCTGATGTATAATAAATTTCAGACAGAATTTCCTGTCGGTTAAACAGTAACATTTGTGCTTTGCGGTGCGGTGTTACTGTTATTTTTTTGCATCCAAAAGCAGATAAATTGCCTGTCTTATTGCTTCTGTTCTTGTAATGTTATGCTCATTACAATAATCAAGTAGCTTTTGATATAATTCTTTATCAAATCTAATTTTGATACTCAAATTCTTTGGATTATCTGATTTTGGTCTGCCTAATCGTGGCGACACTCTTTTCACCTCAACTTTCTGTACTCCACTAATTATATTATAAATTATGGAGTGCAAAAAGTCAAGAGGTTTTTTTGGGGTTTTAGGAGCGACTTTGTAAACAATTTATGAATTTTTTATTTAAATTCAACCTTTAAATGTTGAAAAA
>JBJEQG010000078.1:0-3728 GCA_051881635.1 Acutalibacteraceae bacterium | reverse complement strand
TTTGTAAACAATTTATGAATTTTTTATTTAAATTCAACCTTTAAATGTTGAAAAAGTCCTGAATTACGGTTGTATATATAGGGATATATAAAATCCCGAAAATTTAGGGGGTAAAAATTATGGAACAGAACGAAAACTACAAGAACTACATACCACAAGTTGAACCGTACACCATTCCAAGAGTTATAGGCATAAAGCAAGCCGCAACGGAGTTTTCAATCCCTGAAAATGCAATCCGCCGTTGGATAAAAACGGGTGAACTTCCCGCCATAAGCTGTGGCAGGCGTTTTCTTGTAAACTGTACGGTGCTGTCCGAGTTTCTGAACGGTAAACCGCAAGGCAAGCCCGAACCGCCCGCCCAACCTGTGGCGGTTGATGAACAGGGGCAGTTATATGCCGCTCTCGGAGAACGCAAGAAACGCAGCGGTAGTATAAGTCGTATTAAACCGATTTATTGAAAGTGAGGGAAATTGAATAGTGAATTTGGAAGAATACAAAAACTTGTCAGATAAAGATTTAATAGAAAAGTCGCCTTTTCGTGAGATTGTCGCTTATCTTGGCGGAAATACAGGCTCAGAGAACGCCATAACACTTCAAGATTTACATGATTTTGTTTTGATGAAAAAATACACGGAAAAAGATATTGAGGAATGTATTGAGGAATTAAGGCGACGGGATATAGGAATTTGGGGAAACGCCGAACAGGGATATTACCACCCAAACGAATATGATAAACTTGTGGAAATCGGAAAAGAAAATCCGTTTGATGAGCGGATAATTGACCATGCAAAAAGTTTATGTGATGTTCTTGTAGCACAGACTTTCTTAAATCAGTTTTCCGACTTTGCCAAAAAGCTGAAAAAGAAAACGGATTTTGATAATCTTACGAAAAACATTTTGTCGGTTGTAAAGAAAAATCAAAAGCGTTCCGAAGCAGAAAGCAGTAATGCCCAATATCAGCAGTACAGGGAACAGCTTGAAGCCTCTCTCCCCGAATGGATATACCTGGACAAAAAGGACAATCCCCGAGTTGATGAACCAAAATACATTTCAGTGTTTCTTGAAAAATTCCCTATGGCTTATATTGACGGAAGATTTATAAGCATTGATGAGGGAAAAATTGAAGATAATTTCATTCTTCATAACATTCAGGAACACTCTGAACTTGGAATTAAATTTCATATCAACAGCAACCTGTCAAAAATAACCAACAATATATTAAACGCCCTCAAAGCAACCTGTTACAAACCGTCCTTAGTGCCGAATACAGGGAAAATATATTTCCCAAATGGTTGCATGGTTTCGGACAGCAGCGGACATTTTACACAATTCAATAGCGGAGAAAAGGACTATTGCCTTAACCGTATTCAAACGCCGTATAAACCGACCGCTGAAAAGCCTGTAAAATTTCTGTCATATCTTTCGGATATGCTTGAAGATGATGATATTGAAACTTTGCAACAGTGGCTTGGAAGTATTTTTATCCCAAATACAAAAACTCAGCTTTGTTTATACATTTACGGAAATGGTGAAGAGGGTAAATCTCAGCTTGGAGTTATTCTCAAAGGTATTTTAGGTGAACAGAATATGTTTCAAAAGCATATTCAGGAATTGGAAAACAACCGCTTTGTTGTGGCGAATATTTCGGAAAAATTGCTGTTTCTTGATGATGATGTGGAAAGCGGTGCTTTACAGAAATCGGGAGTTTTTAAATCTCTTGTAACTCAGGCTGGCAAAAGCGACTTTGAGCGTAAATATGTTCAGGAAAGCAGTGGATATTTTTATGCGAAATTTCTGTTGTTCGGGAACTTTCCGTTGCAATCCCTGTATGACAGCAGTGACGGCTTTTACAGACGCTATCATAATATACGAACAAAACCAAAAAGAGCAGACAGGCACGAAATTAAAGATATTGCGGAAGTCATTTTGGCTGAAGAAACGGACGCAATTCTGAATTGGCTTTTGGACGGCTTGAACAAGCTTATAAGCAACAATTGGAAACCGTATATATCAGAGCGTTCAAAGAAAGTCAGCGATGAGTTGAAATATTCAAACGATACGATAGAGCATTTTCTCAATTCCGAATATGTTGAACTTAATGACGCTTACGGCTCTCCAACGAGAGATTTATATACAAGTTATATTGATTTTTGTTCTAACAACGGCTTTGAGCCTTTAAGGACGGCTAACGCTTTTTCGGGCAGACTTAATTCTAAGGCGAAAAAATATAATCTTACTGCAAGCACAAATATCCCCGACCCTAGAAGGACTGGCAGACGAATAAGGGGTTATAAAGGTATAGGTATCAATAAGCTTGATACCACAAGTGGAAGTACATACAATACAACAAAATCAGTCGGTTGATACGCTTACGATACAGCAAATATACGGAAATGATACAATAAAAATGGCTTTACAATCGGCTTTTATACGCTTATACACTATTTTTAAAAAAAATTTATATAAATACGGAAAAAATAAAAAATATGATTTTAATACTTTACTATACTAAAAATATTATATTTTTTTTGTTTTATTTATATATAACAAATAGGGAAAGCAGTGTATCTGTATCAAATACCCGAAACATCAGTGTTTATGCGGAATTTGGGATATTTGAAAGCATATCATTTCCGTATTCTAACAGCACATTTATTCCAAACTAATGGAAAAGTCAGCGGAAAACGGTATTATGTTGTCGACTGTGGATATTTGGAGCGGCAGGGGTACTTTGAAAAGTTTTGACTTTCAAGCCGTAACATCGGGCGGGGAGTGTTCCGCAGAAAAAAATCCTTTTATTTTTGAAAAAATGTGGAGGTATTACCTATGAGAAATGATGTTAAAAAAATTAACAGAGCAATCAAAAAAGCCAAAAGAGAGCTTGAACGCAAGCATGAAGGCGAATTTATGCCGTATAGGGCAAGCCTCAGATTGATGTGTGAGAAGTATGCAATACCGGAATACTTCAACGCTATCCGTAACAGGATATATAGGGAAGCTGAAAAAAACGACATATTAAATGATTATTTGTATATCAGCCTCGACAACCTCGAAGATATATACTTTGACAGCACAGGCATAGTCGCCCTTTGGGATATTCTTAAAGGTTACTTTGACGAGGACTTTTTAAGAAACTTTCGGCGTTGGTTATCAGCTGTCAATAAGGAAGAAGAATATTATTTCAACTTTGCTAAGGCAGTAAAGACGGCTAAAATATCACAGCTGACAGACCTAAAACAAGCCTATGAAAAGTACAATGAGGTAAATAATACGGATTTATGTGGCAGAGCATTAACGATTGTTCAGGCAGAAATTGACCGCCGAAAATGTAGTAAAAGCTGAAACAGATACTTAACAAAAAGCACCGTAGCAGCCAACAGGTTGTTACAGTGCTTTTCTTTTGTGGTTATTACTCCAATGCACCGCCTTATTACCCCTAAAAATGCCCCGTATTGAATTTTTAGCCCTTTTTAATATAAAAACCTTAATAAAAATAAAACGCCGTACAGCGGCTTTAAAGGTACAATAAAAGCATATTCATTTTCGGACAGACAAAAAGCGACAAGCCGAAGCTTGCCGCTGATGTGTAAATACTTTTTCCGAATTTTAGGAAAAAGCCCGTCAATCCCAGTTAATATTCTCATGGCTAATGGTTTCAGTGTCGTTTTCAGCCTCTTCAAGTTCTTTGCGTTCTTTTGGCGTTAATTTTGTAAAATCCGGGTCCCATG
>JBJEQG010000077.1:1246-17089 GCA_051881635.1 Acutalibacteraceae bacterium | reverse complement strand
CTTTGAAGCTTCGCCGGATCAAACGCTGAAATACTGCAAAGGTTAGAGTATTCCAAACCGGCAGCCTGGATTAAGGTGCGAAGTTCTGTTTCTGATTCAGACACTTGAGCCAAAAGCTGTTCTGTATTTTCACAATCAAGAATACTGTCAGAATATCGTTCGCACAGTTTCTGTTTTTGCTTCACAAAATCATAAAGTTTGCTCTGCAATTCTGTAACATACTGTATGAGCTGATTTGAATTTTTGTCGCTGAAATACCAGGCAGTCAACTTCCGCTTTTCAAGAAGCATTTCGCAAATTGTCAAAGCAGCTTCAACAGAGCTAAAATCACAAGGAAAACAGAATTTGTACTCAGCAGAAAGAACATTGAGTGCATCAATCAACAAATGGCAAGTTTCATTCAAAAGCATTACTTGTTGCAGATCATCTTCCATGAGCGTGAATGCAGTATCTTCGGTTTCGTTGTTTCGAAGCATACCGCAATAGTCTTTCATTGCAGAAACAAGTTCCGCAGCTAAACTCTGGCCAGACAACTCAAAGAATTCGTTTCCGTATTTGTCTGACAGCACATAAGTCAAATTATCGATTGCGAGCTTTTGGTCACGAAGAATGCGAATCAAACGCTCTTCTTGCTCGGTAGGTCTGTGGAACCAACCGTTCGGAATCAAGCTGCAATGACAGGCATGCTCATACAGTACCCAAAATGTATCAAGTGTGTCAATAGACAGAATATCCGCAAGAGATTTATCTGCCAACTTACAATCTTCTAACGCCGATAGAATTCTAACGGCATCTTGGAGCTTGTTTTGAAGATCACGCTTCTGACTGACTTCCAAATAAGAAGTGGTAATACCTTGCCAAGGATTCTTGTACCACTTTGGACCCAATACATCCTGTGCTTTGTCCAGATTCATGACGAGCAGAGCCAGTCGGTTAACATCGTCCTTTGTTAACTGATCGACATCCGCCAAATGGCTTTCAATATCCGGCAGATCACCTAACTCTAAAATTGCACCATAAACTTCGTAAAGGCTCATTTCCAAAGGTATGATTGTCTTATGAATGTCATGCACATAGGCTTTGAGTTGCTCACGGATCATATCCAGACGAGTCAATTTTGCAATCTCCTCGTCTTTCACTTTTATCCGCTGGAGGCTGAGATTAGCACCCAACTGATTAAGGATTTCTTTTTTATTGGCTTTGTGGCTGTGAAGAGAAAGACAGAAATCCGCAAGTTGTACATCGGTTAATCGCCGATAAACGACATCCAGTGCTGCCATTTTTTCAGACACAAACAGTATCTTTTTGCCATCAGCCAGTGCTTGAGCAATAATATTCGTGATGGTCTGGCTTTTACCGGTGCCAGGAGGTCCCTGCATTACAAAACTTGCACCCTTTCGTGAAAGAGCAATTGCGTCTTGCTGACTGGAATCAGCATCCAGTACTTGGAATGAATCAACAGAACGACAAGCATCATGGTCAAATTCATAGGTTTCACCATCGACTGTGTTAACTTCATTTTGTTCACCGGCAAATGCACGAATGATAGGATTGGTTTTTAGCTGTGCTTCATTCCTAATTAAATCATTGTACATACTGATTTTAAGGAAAGAAACTAATCCCATGCTACACTCTCTTACGATGTGCCAACCGCACTCATCGACAAGTGCCTCCATTTTTTGCATAAAGCTATCCAATGTATCTTTATCAGAATCGAATTCCGGCAGAGTAATTCCGTAATCTCGTTCAAACAGGTATGCAAGCGTAGGATTGACGACTACTTCATCCTCATGTTTTTTCATCGAATACTGGGCATTCAGTGAAGGCAAAGTAAGCGTAACAGGAACCAAAATCAACGGGGACTTAATCCATGTATCATTTCGGCTGCCTTTTTCGTGCCATTCTATAAATCCAAAAACCAAATAAAGAATATTTGTGCCCTGTTCATCCATAGCAAGGCGAGCCTCGGAGCGAAGATGCTTCAAGGTTTTTTTGATCTCCGGCAGTGTTCCTTCCGCTCTAATGTCACCAATGTTGACCTCAATGGGGCAGGACAATTTATCCAGAAGAGAAAGGATAGAATAAACACGCACATCCGAATCTCTATCTATCGCCTTCTGGAAAGTCAATTCTTTTTCATCAACGACGATCTGCTGATAAAGTTCATCGAAACCAGGGTTAAGAATTTTCAATGTTGTTCGCTTGCTTTCTCGAAAAGAAATCATCTTATTCCGCTTGCCTAAGTCGAGCAACTGATCTTCCCAAGTTTTAATCTTCTTATCTAAAATTGCTTCATTCATCTATATCACCCCAGTATTACAAATTTCATATTTATTTTTATCCTAGCTCCTCAACCATTCATCATTAAATCTGTCTCTAAATTCTTCAAAAACATCTTCAAATCTAGGTAACCCTTCTTCTTTCATTTTCTTTGAAAATGTAATAGCATTATCTGTTGCTAACGCCGACCAAAAGTACTGAACCATTTTATCAGCAGACAATCTGTTCATTCTTCCAATAGTAAGATTTACACCGCTTTTTATATTTGCAGAAGCATTTTTTGAATTCAATATTGGATCAAATACTTTTTCATGTAAAAAGCCCATCAGTTCTTCTTCCTTGGTCATATGGAACACCTCCTATAAGATATTTATTGATTTTTTCGATTTCGGCTTAATCAGATTGTAGCTGTTACCTACCTATGCAATTGCCTATTACCTTTGTGATTAAATTATAACTTTATTTTTAGAATTTATCAAGTCTTTTTTTCAAAAAATATGGGAAAGTACAAAAAACCGTACTTTCCCATTTGTGTTTTTATTCTTTTGGAAGTAATCCACGCTTAACCATAGTTTCTGCAATATAAAATAAAATGCCTAAATAATCTGTATCATTTTTTAATCTGCCCGGAAATTCATACATTACACTTTTGCAAACGATGTCCAAATCCTTTACAAGCTCTTTTTCTTCGTCCTTAATAAGATACACAGGAAAGTCGCAATCTAAATCCGCCTTATAGAAGTAGGTTACTGATGAAAGGTCACGCATGGCAACACAGTTTTCATTCAGCCACTTTTGGATAATAGCCCTGTTTTTCTCGTCCTTGTAATACTTTTCGTAATATTCATAGAAAATCGAGGTATCCGAACCTTTTATCTCTCCGACACTTTCGACAACCTCTACAAATTTGTCAAGGTTCATTGCCAAAAAATCCTTATAGTCAGGAATTTTGTCTTCCGTTGCGATATAGTCATAACCGAGCGATAAAGAGTCTTCATCTCCAAAAAGATAAGTACCGTAATTATCCCCGGTATATTGTGGCAGATAATTATATTCGGATATTCTTTCAAGCCAAACGGATTCAAGTATATGTTCTATATCAAAGACAAGCCTTCCGGTTTCATCATTATCGGGCTTTATCGTAATATCATCTATATGAGCCGCTATATAAGGACATTCATCATAGTACTTATTATAGAAATCGTTTACCTCATCAAGTGTAAGCTTACTTACACTGTCCGGAATTTCAGCATTTTCCTCAGCTTTCAAAGTGTACCACTTACAGAAAAGCCATTGGGGACTTTTTGCTAACAAAATGGAGCTTTTCGGCAGATAAATCATTTTGCCAACCGTTTTTTCCCACAAATCTTTGTATTGTGGTGTCGCTGCTATTTCAGACAAAACCTCAATGACATTATCATCTTTCTCAGTGTACATCTTCAAAGTTTCAACATCTAACTTTTGAACGGCGGTAAAGAGAATTTCAGCAAATTTCGCAATCTGTTCATCTGTAAGGTCGTCTGCATCTAACATCAGTTCGCCGTCAGTACCGCTGTTTTCCGCAAGAGATGATTCCTTATCTTCGCCTTTTTCAGTCGAAACCTCACTCGCCTTTGATTCCGTACCGGAAGTCGGCTTATTATCCCCGCAAGCCGTCAAAAAGGTCAATGAAAGAGCAGCCGCAAGCAACATTGCGGTCATTTTTTTACCGTTCATGAATACACACCTTTTTCTTATTCCAGATTATATATTATGTTTAATATATTGATTTAGATTATATCATAAAGAGCTAAACTTTGCAATATACATTTTTATATAATTATATTTTTTCAAAAAATATGGGAAAGTACAAAAAACCGTACTTTCCCATTTGTGTTTTTTATTTGGTTGTAGTGTTTTGGGATTTTTTACGCCATTTTACAACTTTGAATACAAAGAATACTGCGATACCCACTGTCAACATAACGGCGGCAATAATAATTGGAACGATATTATTTTCAACGCCTGTCAACGGCATACTTGGAATTTTTGAGTTTGTTACCGTATAGGTTACATTGTAATAATATTTTCCCTCATACGGATTTTCATCTTCACCCACTATATATCCGTCAGGAGAGGTGTTTCCTCCCTCAATGTAATACGGTAAAGCAAATTCAAGTGCCATAGGAAGTAAGTTATATCCGTCAAGCGTGTTAACCTCTGTCAATCTGTACAAGGCATCAGACGGCAAACCTGTGAATTTAATCAAACCATTTTGGTCTGTTGGAATACCGTCAGCCGTTATTACGCCCTCACCTGTGGTTTCTGTCGTAAATTCATAAGTAATATTCCCGCTCGCATCTGAAACTTGCTTTACATATAGAGGTTGATATTCAGAAGATGTTGAATCTCCTTCCTCACTTGCCGTTGATGTTCCCGGCATATATTCCAGCTTAAATTTAACACCTGCAAGCGTGTTGTTTGTACCACTTTCTATTTTTTTGACAGTAAGACTGCACTCCTTTTCTTCAACTTGTGTTCTCAAACCCAGATTTTGATAATTCATCGGCAAATTATAATTGATAACTTTGAAATTATCAATATAATTATAATTTTTCAGATAAATTTCATCACTTGTCGGGACTGTTTCATCAATATAATATTGCCTGTTTGTTTCTGTTGATGAAGTATCCTCTTTGGCGATATTTACCGAAGACTTTATATCAGTTACATAGCGTTTAGCACGGGTGCGTGAGATTATTAAATCATTAAAATCACACTCAGTCCCCCCTATATTTATCTTTCCGTCACCATTGGAGAAAACAACCTTATAGTTCTTTTCACTGCCATTAGTATTAACATCAAATTCGTAATAGCCATTTTCATCTGTTACTGTTGAAGCGATTATGTTATTATCAACATCAACAAGTTTGACCGCAACATTTTGAATAGGTGTTTCGTTTGAATCAAATGTACCGTTAATGTTAATATCATACCAAACATAACCGCTTATATTTGCACTTACGACAGCAGTCTTAACATAATTGCTGTAACCATTGATTGATACATTATCTCCATATAACTCTTTGGCAAGCGTATTATCAAATGTAAAGAAAGCATTATTTACATAGTAGTCACCAACACTGGCATCTACCTGTAAAGTATATGTTATCGTAATTGTACATTCGCCGTCCGTTGTTTGTGTTCCTTTGACAGCAATAGCCGTTACATCAGGAATTTCACTGAACGACTCAGAAATTTCATTCCACTTTGTCGTGTCGGTTAAATCAACGGATTTTGCGGCAGAAACAGATGAAAGGTTGTCTTTATCCTGTACATCTGCACTTGTTGTATAGTACGATTTTAGCTCTGACGCTGAAATTTTTGTATCATCATCGGAAACTACGCTGTAACTTTTAATCTTAAATGATTTCCCTAATGTTGAACTAAGCGGATTTTCACCAAGTCTTATATCATTACTGAATGGCAAAACATCATAAATGATAAAGTCACCCTGACTTCTGTTTGCATAAGTAACGGTATAAGTAATTTCTTTTGAATCACCCTTTTCAATATAACATTCGTCCACTTCATTTACTTTCTTTTCGATGTCGGAAACATTTGAAGTGATTGTTACGGATTTTGAATCTTCAAGATAGCGTCCGTCAGCAAGTGACCAATAATATGTTACTCTGTACTCACCTATGTCATCTTTTGAAAATGCTTTTTGACCTGTCCATTTAAGATAATTATCGTGATAGGAAGATGTTGAACCCTCAGTGCTGTCCATAAATACCTTTTCTTCCATATTTGTTTCAGCATTAAGCTTATAAACTTTTACAATGGTTTTAGCCTTATCTCTGTCTGAGGCATTTTCAGGACTGTAAGAACTGCCTACCAATATCTGGTCAACCAACTCATCAATAACAAGATTGTTTGTTTCCGAATTTTCGTCAGTATATTTTGCAGTCTGTGCAAAAGCTGAGGTCATAACAAAATAGGTATTATTAGTAGGATATTTAAGGGAATTCGCTCTTTTTTTATTTGCCGCATAAGATTGAATACCGTATTGCGAACCTTGCTGTGAGTAGATACCATAATAACCGATACCATTTATATCAGTGATTGCATAACCGGAAGTCATGGCAAAATTATAATTTTTAAAGAGTGTGTTTTCGTCAAAACCCGTAAAAGTTATTCCGTCAATGCTGTTTTGACTGTAAGAAACAATATTTTTGACATTCTCATTCTTTTGGTCACTATCCGCCTGCAATACCTTAACTGTGGCATCATTACCGGCTTCAAGATAAGCTGTCGGAATGATACGAATATTACGAGTACCAACTATATTTGTACCTTCCACACTGTCTTTAACGGTAACCCATTGTTTGCCCGGCATAAACTCCGTACAACTGTACTTTGTATATGTTTCGCTGTCTTCACAGACTTCAATACCCTTAATGGTAATAACAGGCTCGGCAAATGTACCGGTTATCTCTTTGCCCTCAACCTTATAGTCAATCGTAAAGCCTTTGCCTTGTTTATTGCCATTACTATCCAGAACATAATTTCCCTCGCCGTCTTTAAGATAGCCGCCAAGGTACTCAAAGAAACCATTTTCTTCATTACGGCTTGTTGACGAAAAGTCTTTCTCCCAAGTAAGGTTTTTATCAGAAGTAAAGTCAAAAGCAACCGTAATATCACGAACCGTATCATAAATTGTGTTCGGAGCTTTATATGCGTCCTCAGATACAATTCGTTCATCGCCGCACAAATACCATTCAAAGTCGCTTTCATCAATTTGTGCCATACAATCCGGTGAAGTTGTAACTGAAATTTTCTTTGTTGCCGTATTAAAATCAATGGTAACGCTACAGGAAGTTACGGTTGAAGACGGTGCCGTAAGCGTTATGATGTAGTTTCCGCCTTTTTTATCATCACCATAATCAATACCACTGTCCCATGTACCGTCTGCAACGATTTTGAAGGAAAGGTATCTTGATATTGGAGATACAGCGACATTTTCAAATGTTGCTGTATAAACACTGCCGTCCGTACCGTCTTTGGCTTTCATTTCAAGAGCCTTTTTAGCTGCCTCAGATGTATCTTCAAGCCAACTGTAACCTGTTAAATCCTTATCGCCCGCAACAAAATAAGAAGTTACTTCGGGGGCTTGCATAAACTCGTTTACTATCTCATCATTTGAATTATACAGATAGTAATTAGTAACTGCATTGTTAGCATCATATTGAATAACAAGTTTATACTTCATGCTGCCGTCTTCATCATCGGGGTTGTTAATAACAAATTGAATATAATTGTCCGTATTGTTCTGACCGAATTTAACAACTTTAAAAACATAGTTCTTCAATTTCGTGCCGTCTAATGTTGCCGCAAGATTGTTGTATGTTTTTTCGTATAAGCCGTTGTCTTCGTTATAGACCATAATATTCTGTTTTGAATCAGTGACTTTGTTTACACCCGTAAGGTATGAGTTACCACAGACAACATATTGCTCTTTAATTATTGCGTCCGTAGGATTTGATGTAACTGAAATTCTTTCTTTCTCGCTGTCAAATGTAATTGTAATATCGGCTGTTTGGGTTGTATTGATTGTATAGTTTCCGCCGTCGCTTGCACCAAAGTCAATACCGGTAGAAAAAGTACCGTTAGCAACAACCTTAAAGCTGTGTTCACCGGCTGGAACATTTTGATAAGTTTGAGTCCATATTTTATTATCTGTTGAACTCATCGGAGCAGCCGTATCATGACCATCTTGATCCCAGTTATATCCGGTTAATGCTTTTGTTCCCATAATGCCATAAAATGTAACCTCTGCTTTTTCAGAAAATTCAACACCTGCTGTATTAGTTGATATGCTTGTTTCATTTGTGATTGGATTATATGAAACAGTCAATTCAATCTTTTCTACACTATCATCAGGGATTATGGTAAAATAATGGTTTTTACCCTCGTTTTTAGCGTCCTTTATTACTTTATAAGCAAAACTTTTCTGTTCAAAATAGTCTACACTCTTGTCATAAGTTCCTTCTTCATTTTTAGGGTATCTGTCAACCTGAAATGTTTTTGTATATGTTCCGCTTGATGAATCATAATCAAGTTGTCCAAGTTGTGCGGCTAATAATTGTTTACTTGTATCTGTGTTATCCCACTCTTGTCCCGTAAAACAAGAAACTTTGAAAATTGCGGAATAACCCTCAAAATCTACAATTTCCAAATCGGTTTGAGCGGTTAATGCCTCCGGTATGCTTGCCGTAACAGTAGTAAGCTTTGTTTCCTCATTAAACTCAAAGAAAACAACGCAATCTTGTGTTATCGTAAAAGACATATTATTGGCATTTTGAGATAAACCGCCCTGACCGTAGGATACACCCCAGGAATGATTCTGTACGACTTTAAAGTAATAAGTACCTGTTTCAAACTCTTTTGAGAACTGATATTTTGAGTTACCGATATAGTCCATATCGTAATCTCTGTTTTCGGGATTCCAAAATGCGTCAGTACCATTAGGACCAAAACTGCCCGCAAGAGTAAACTCTTTGGCAATCGTACCAACTTTTTCGCCGAGTATTTCACTGCTTATTAAAGAACCGTCTTTATTACGATATTCTGCCCAGATACGGAAAATTGTATCTTCTCCCAACTCACTTACTTTACCTGTATAGTCAAAATTAACATATACATCACAGTCTATCGGTACTTTAAGTTTACAGTTATTGTCAGAACCGCCAAACTTATTATTACCAAAGCTATACGCCCAGGATTCACCTTGCTGAATCTTAAATTCATATTCGCCGGCTGTAAGATTTTCATACTTTTTGGACCAATAGGTATTATCATCGTCATATTGCCAACGGTTTGAAGTGTATGTTGTTTTTTCAAGCCTGTTTTGCGATAAACCAAGTGCCCATTTTGTTTCCTCACCTATTGTACCTGTGTTCATATTCATTGTTATATCCCAATGGTCAAGAAGAACAGTAGAAACTGAGGCTTTTGCATAGCTTTTGACAATCTTTTCTTTTTCTGCAAGTCTTTCTTTTATGCGAGTTTCAGTATCGGTATCATACAATGATGAATATACTTTTTGTGATGTTTCACTTCCGCTTTCATCTGTTATCGTTTCCGTTGTCATTTTTTGACCGCTTATATTCATCGTACCAAAATTTTGGTGTATTTTCTCATCATCGTAAAAAACTTTCAGTGCGGGGTACATATCCTCTTTTGTGTCGTTTTGCCAAGCGTTATCATCGCCCATATCTACGGTTATACCACCGTCAACAGAGCCGGCAAGACCTTCTACATTTTTCTTTTTTGAGGACTGCGTATAAACGCCCGTTACACCGGGAATTTGTGAGGCATACGGCAACGATTGGTCTTTAAGTATCTGTAAAGCCTGTTTTTCCTTTTCAGTCAACGGGAGTGTAGAATCATTCCCTGTCACTTCATCAATAATGCTTGTGTCAATTTCCGAGTATGAGGCAAGCTGTTCTTTCAGAGCTAACAAAGCTGCCTTTTCTTCATCGCTTATGGGGTCTAACAAGTCATCAATAATGTTCAAAATATCATTATATTTATTTTGACCCGTTTCTTCACCATACTTATAATTCAGATAATCAGGTACTGCCCTTTGTGACACCGCTGTATTTAAAGACGATTTTAAGGCAATCAATCCTACCTTTTGTTCATCTGTCAGCATACCTGTATTTGCGGCATTGTTAAGGATAGAATTAACAACCGTTATATCCAACTTAGGATAGTTTGCGGTTATAGTATTTTTTAACGAGTTCAGAATATTTTTATTCTTTTGAGCGACTAAATTGGTAACGACTGCAATAGATGAGTGAGCGTCACCCTGATAAACATTATTAACTGTAAAATAACTATTACCAAATAACCCGGCATTTATAAGCACTAATCTTAACTGAACTAATTTATCATTTTGGTCTGTTGTGATTATTGCATTTTCCTCTGCATTGGCAACTTGATTTAATGCCGTAAGCATATCATTAAATCCGCTTTCTTCATCAAGGGTTTCCTGTGATATGTCTGCAAGCACTTCATCAGTATAGGTAGTACTGTCTTTCTCTTTTAGAATTGCTTTCAGTGCAGTGTTCAGCTTATCTCTGTAATTAACCAAAATACTATCTTTAAGTATAGTTTCAAAGGCTTGCAGATTGGTTTTTTCTTCATCGGTTATCCTGCCGTAAACATCAGAAATAGCGGAATAATCCAAATCAGACGGCAACAACTTATATGTTATTAAATCCTTAATCTTTTCTTCCAAAGTTTTTAATGCCGTCATGTTTGTATCGGATATAGCTGAGTTTTTAGCGTTGGTAGAATTACAAACTGGAAGTCCGTTTATCTTAGAAGTAATACTCACATCGGGAGAGTTAGATATAATATAACCAAGTTCTGTTTTTGCAGTTTGCAGCTTATCCTTTTTTTGACTGCCTGTGTAATTTACAATACCAAGAGCATCGTTGATTGCACTGACATCAATATTACTGTCTAAGGCTTTAATTTGATTTTTCAATGCTGTCAGTTTTTCTTTCTGTGTATCTGTTATGAAATCAAGTGCATTGTCAATCGTTGTTAAATCAATATTAGTATTATAGTTTTCGTCAACCTTACTTTCCATATGATACACATAATCGGCTCTCAGTTTTATCAGATTATATCTTTGTGTTTCCGTTAAAGCCGAAGTAGCATTTACAGCACTGTCAATGGCACTGAAATCAGAAACATAAAACTGGTCGGATTTTCCTGAGGCACGCTCACGCATGGCGGTAGTCTGCATATCGTAGTAACAGTTTATAAAATTACCATTAGTATTGTTTGTAAAACCGAGAAATCCGCCGAGATATTTATAATTGCCGTTTGTGTCTTTAATTGGTGTTGTACTTGTATCGGTAAGAATATTGCCGACCTCACCCGCAGCATAGCAGTTAATATATACTGAACCGGAGTTAGTGTTATATATTGGATTATCTTCTGTTCCGCCAACTTTAATCGTGGCTTTTTGACTTTGATATGTATTTTCGTAACCAATAAAACCGCCGAGCTGAGTTCCCGCATAGTCCATACCGACCATTGCAGTCGTATAACAATTTTTATATACGGCAACACCATAAGCGTAATTATCCGAACAATCATCAAGAGCGACAAATCCGCCAATTTGACTCGCTCCCTCAATACTGCCGGAAGCATAGCAGTTTTCAAAGTAAATATTTACTGTTCTATTGCCATTATCATCATACAAAGGCTTTACTCCACTATCTTTCGTGACAATTCTTCCAAGAAAAGCACCTGTCTTTGTGTTTCCATACATGATATTGTTCGTAAAGCAGTTTCTTATAATCATCTTACCGCCACAGGAAACAAAAGCTCCTGAATCATCTGCTGTACTGAAAACAGTACAGTCAACGGAATAAGTATCTTCAATAACTTCGGGATAAACATTACTACCTTTTTTCAGCCAAGCCTCAGGAGATTCTGGAAATGCTGCATTATACTTTACTTTATATGCATCATTTGAATTATTTCTACCACCAATATTATGCTGACAGCCCGTCAGACCACCGGAATGACTTGTACCGTAAACATAACAACGCTGAGAGGAACAATTACGAACAAAGATATTACCTACACCTGTTTCTGTTCTTCCGATAAGCGTACCTGTAAGTGCTACATTTGAATATATAAAAGAATCACGAATATTAACATTTTCAAAATATGCCTGACTTCTAACACTGCCTATTACAACTGAGGTACACTGTATACCGTTTGAAAAAGACATACAATTTGAAAAATTGAGGTTTTTCATAATAAAACTACCGTCGGAAACATAACCCGCAAAGCCACCATTACCATAATTGCTGCCATCCTTTTGATTGTTATGGCACCGCATATTATAAATCGTATGACCGTTGCCCTCTATATAAATCCAATTTTTATTCATAGAACTGTAGTAATTAGGTTTCCATACAATATTCTCTTTTCCGTTTAAATCTATATCAGCAGTGATATTGATTTTTGTATTCTGAGTTTTTCGATTTGTTTCTGCCTCATTCATGGCATAACGGAGTTCAGCAGCATTCGATACATTATAAACTGTATAAGTAATATCAAAAGCCGCCTGTGTATATTTTCCTGTATATTGGTTATCGATTTTCTCGCCCAAACCGTCACCCGCATCAACATCATCGCCTGCGTATGATATTGTTTCCGTTGTAGTTTCCACAGTTGTTTCAGTACCGTCCCAGCCTGTTGTTACGCCCTCAATCTTGGAACAATCGTACCAATTAAAATAACCGTTGTTCTCCACTACATTAAATGTAGCATTAGACGCAGGCGGAGTTGTATTATAACTACTGACACCAAAGACTGTATCTGTAATAATTTTCCATTTTGCTTTCTGAAATTCAGTAACATCATTAAAGCCTGTTTGACTGTCTTTCTTAGGATTTGTCGGTGTGAGTGCGTTTGTAACCAACGGCACATACGGTAATGAAGAAACAAGCACCATAAGTGCAAGCACAAAGGAGATTGCTCTTGATATTGTTTTTTTGGTTGTTTCTATTTTTCTCCTCATTTTTATTACCTCCGATTGTTGTATTCGCCTGTATCGGAATGTAGTTACCTTTTCTTATGTCTGAAAAGGCAAAGTGCCAGCAGAATAAGTGCTGCGGGAACAAATATATACAGGCTGTTTTCAAACAGCATAAAAGTTTGTGAATTGCCAATATTAGTGACTTCGGCATTTGAAACATCACTTTCCCGTGATACCTCTGCCGCTGACTCTTTCGGCTCGGAATTTTCAGAAGTTTCGGAATTTTCCGTTTCTTCATTGTATCGTGTGCAATAAACAACATAACGCTGATAATTATACGGGTACGGGTGACAGGTTATCAGCGTAACCATATCTTTATTTTCCCGAATATGGATTTTTTCGGTGTCCTGTGGAGAGATAATCTCTATGCTTTCAACCTGATAGGTCAATGTTTCCCAAAGGTTGTCGATATAAACCTCATCGCCGGGTTCAAGCTGTTCTATATCGAGAAAAAATTTTCCTCCTGACGAACCTCTGTGAGCCGCTATAACGCAGTTTGTATTGTTTCCGCCAATCGGCATTGAGGTCTGACCAAGCTGTGCCGCACCTTTGCCCATATTACTCCATGTTGCCCCGAGATAAATCGGCAAGTCAACATTCATTTTCGGAATCCTCAGTTCAGCTACCGCACCATAAAGACCATAACCCGAAAGGTCAAAAACGGATTGTTCATAAGACCAAGCGTCTTTTAAGTCTTCTTGCCTGTTTTTGTATATGTTAAGGTTATATTTCCGCATATCCTCATACAGATTGTTGAAATTACTGCCCGTATTTATACTGCTTTCGCCGTCAGAGGTTTGTTTTTGCCTTTGGGCTTCCTGCCTTACAGTGCGAAACTGCACAAGCGTTTCTTCGGTGTTTTTACTGAGCATACTGCTGTTTATAAAAGGATAGGCATAAATCAATACGCCAAGCAAAAACAACATTCCCGCAAAAATATAGGCGATAATTCTAAGGATTTTTCTTATCATTGGCTTTTCTCTTTCTGCATATATACAAAACAAGTTTCACTAAACCGAACACCGTCAAAATTGCCGCCATAACAATAAAACCGAGAATCAAAGCGTTGATATATTCGTTGCTCCATGCACTTTCTCTTTTTTGTGCATTTGAAACTTTTTGTTCTTCGCCCTCCGTATAAGGAACACGCTTTCCCGTTACAAGCAATCTGTGAGAGTTAATGCCAAACGGTGTACAGGTGACAAGCGTTATCAGGTCCTTGTCGGGAACAATTTGGAGTTTTTCGGTATCACTCGGCAAAACGGTGTTTATTTCGCTAACCTCATACGCCAGCGTTTCCCCTAAAACATGAATATAAATCCTGTCGCCATTTTCAAGTGACGCAATATCGGAAAACATTTTTTGCGAGGAAAGACCGCTGTGTCCTGTCAATACGGCATGGGTATTTTTTCCGCCGACAGGTAAAGAGGAGGACGATAAATGTCCGACACCCTTTTGCAGAATTTCATCGTTTGTGCCGTGATAAATCGCAAGATTTACATTGATTGACGGAATTTCTATGCTCGCCATAATCGGTGAGCCGTCAATACTCAAAAGAGCATTGTAATCCTCCGCTAAATCTTCACTTGACGCAAACGGGTCACCGACACTGACACTGCCGATTAAACTTTCATTATATTTTCTTGCGGCATTGAGCATTTCGGATTGTTTGTCATCGGAAAGTTTTTCCGCCGAGTCAAGATAACTCATAACCGCACTTTCCGAATTTAAACTCATCAGATAGCTGCTTATAAACGGATATGAAATAAGTCCCAGACTTATAAGCAACAAAAGTATGCCGATTGTCCATAGGATTGCTTTTTTCAATAGGTATCAATTCCTTATGAGGGTTTTGGGATTTTCTTTTTGCGGTTCTTTAAGAAAATTTTGACGGCAATAAACACCGTCAAAATTACGGCAAAGACGATACCGCCGACTTTAAGTGCCTTTTTGTACTCAATCATCCAGGTACTTTCGCCTATTCTTGACTGTTCGGCGGCAAGCGTTTCTTCTCCCTCCACATACGGAACACGCTTTCCACGAACAAGCAAACGGTGAGAATTTATGCCATAAGGTGTACAGGTTATCAGCGTGATATAGTCCTGTGACGGGTCAATTCTTAAATCGTTTGTTTGTTTCGGTTCAACAACCTTGATTTGGTCAATCTCATAGGCGAGTGTTTCATTAAGACAGTGTATAAAAAACTTATCTCCAACCTTTAAAAGGTTAATATCCGTAAACAGACTTGCTGAGGAAAGTCCCGTATGCCCCGTCAGTACACAATGCGTTCCCTCTCCGCCGACAGGCAAAGATGTGTTTTGCAGATGTCCGACACCTTTTCGCAGAACATCGTCCGATGTTCCATGATAAATCGGCAAATTCAGGCTTATAACCGGTATTTCAAGGCTTGCCATAACGCCGTTGCTGCTGAAATTCAAAAGACTTTCATATTCATAGTCCTTGACAATTTCGGCAGTCGGGTCGAAAGGGTCCGTAAGCACAACACTTCCAAGCAAACTTTCATTATACGCCTCAGCTTCCTCCCATGCGGCGGCAAACTGCTTGTCGTCAACGCTTTGCATTTCCTGCTCGTATGCCTCAATCTCACTGCTTTGGTTCAGTCCCATAAGGTAATTGCTTATAAAAGGGTAACTGATCAAAAACAAGCTGCCAAGAATGAGTAGTATAACGAAAGAATATATGAAAAACGATTTCAAGACAAGCTCCTTTCAAAAAAACCGCTATTACCAAACACAGGGAAACAAGCTGTTCTTGTTTCCCTGTGAAAGCAATGGATTTAATTATTATTTGTTGCTCTTTTTCTTGCGAACAACAGAGATAACGATGATTGCAGCCGCCATTAAAACGCCGCCGCCGATTGTAAAGATCCAAAGACCAAGACCACCGGTAAGCGGGAGGTCATATTGGTTCTTTGCGTTGTTGACAGTGAT
>JBJEQG010000077.1:0-1146 GCA_051881635.1 Acutalibacteraceae bacterium | reverse complement strand
GTGTACTCGGTATCAGCCGTTGTGAGTTGTGTGCCGTCAGCTTTGATTACATCAACAACAGCGTATGTTTTGTCGCCTTCAGTGTAAGGTTCTCTTGTCCAAAGTGTATATTGACCGCTTGCAGCATCTTCTGTAATGAAGTAATGAACCGATTTGTTGCTACCGTCTTCATTTTGTTGGTAAATCTCAAACTTAACATCGCTTGCATTTACACCTGCCGGTACAGTTTGACCGTCAAATGTCTTTGTGAGGTCGAGTTGATATGTATAAACAGTAGATTTATCATTTGAAGATGCATATTCATCTGTATTCAAGTTACTGTAATCGCCGTTAAAAGTTGAGGGGTTGTTTGCTACATAGATTGTAGCGTCGTTTCCGTTGCCTGTTGTAACAACAGCGTCTGCGTTGACAATGGCATTATAAGTAAATGTAATTGCATTTCCTTGTTGGGCATCAATAGAATCCCACTTGACAATAACCGTAAGTTTATTAGTGCTTTCGTCAAATTTTACAAAGTAATCGTCTGTGCTATTCTCTGTCCAAGTAACAGTTTTTCCGTCTTCACTTAATGTTGCCCCTGTATCTTGTGTAAGAGGTTCAGTACCAGCTTGAATGACAAGGTTGTCATTATAAGTTAAGCCTGTACTCAATGTATCCGTAAATACAAACGGGAGTACATCATAAACTTCTTTGGTTATAATCGCTCTGTCTTGTGTAAGACTAACCTGTGTATTAGTTGTATCTTGAACAGATTTTCCATAGTTCGGAACTTTACCCTTAACTTCAAAGTTTACGGTATCACCGATTGAGAGGGAGTCTGTATTCGTCTTTTGACCGTCTTCATCACTAACAATTTCTTTGTCAAGAGTACCACTGTATGGTTCGTCTTTCGGGTAAGCTGTTACATTATAAACCCAATCACCTTCTAAACCGTCCTTATCTGTATCTTTGTCGATTTCTTGATCCCAATACGGAACAGAAACAAGGAAAGAGTTTGTTGTTGCGATAAAGCCGTCAGGTACTGTTGTTTCAACAACAAGGTAAACACCGAGATTTAACTCACTGGCTTCTGCTTTACCATTTTCATCGGTTCGTACTTCTGCTTTTGTCGGAGAAACACTGTTAGCGTTGATATAGGCTTGGAAA
>JBJEQG010000076.1:0-17115 GCA_051881635.1 Acutalibacteraceae bacterium | reverse complement strand
GACTGCTTGAATTTGAACACGCCGCCTATCTCCGTGACAAGATTAAGAAATTAAAAGGTGTCTAATCACATATAATAAGCTGTTTTTATAAGGATATGTGTATGATGAGAGTATCGTTTGATTTAGATGATACATTGTTTCTTGATGATAAAAAATATGAAACTGAACCGCCTTTATCTTTCCCTTACAGGTTAATTTATAAAGAGCATTTGCGGAAAGGTACAATTGATTTGTTACAAAAAATACATCAAGCTGATATAGAGTTATGGATTTACACCACTTCTTTTCGTTCTGAAAGATATATAAGGCACTTATTTAAACACTATGGAGTACAGCTTGATGAGGTGGTCAACGGCGAACGGCATTTGAGAGAAGTTCAAGCGAATAAGAAAGAGCCTATGCCTTCAAAATATCCGTCCTATTACAGAATAGACCTGCATATTGATGATGATATTTCTGTGGTACAGAATGGAAAAATTTATGGATTTAATGTATTTCTGATAAAAAATGAAATGCCGAATTGGGCAGACAACATTTGGTCGGAAATTGTAAGAATAAGAGAGAAGTATGAACAATGACAAATGAGCAAAGAGCAGAAGAAATTATAAAATTTTAAAGCCCATGATGAATGGTAATTAGAATATTCTGTAAGCCAAATATAAATCAAAGATTTGAGGGACAAAAATAATGGTTCGGGAAGTGAAATGGACAAAATATTTGTGGATAAGTCTGCTTGTATTTGCGTCATTTATGCTTGAATATTTTTCCATATTTGTTATTGAAGTCGCATTTCTCCATGTGGATATAGGGAATTATACGGCATATCAAAAAGGTATTCATTGTATCATAATGGCTTGTTTATGGGCAGTGGTTATTGGAACAATATTATTTTTTACCCGCAAACATTATGGATTTCCTCCAAGAGAAAACAAAACGGGTAAAATTTCCCTGAAAAATTGGATAATAGTCCTCATTTGCATGATTGCCTGTAAGATTTTAACTTTTATTGATTGGCATACATTAAAGGTCATTGGGGAATTTCAGGAGAAAGATTTGTTTCAATTCCTTACACAATATTTGTATTATATGTTTGAAGTTGTGCTTGTGACCCTTATTATTATATATGGGCAAAAAGCATTTGAAACTTTGTTAAAAAGGGAAAGTTCAATTCCTTTTGGCGGTATTTTATTGGCTGTGACATGGGGAGCTTTTCATTTTTTATCAAGAGGCGTAGGACTTGAAATCTGGAATGGGGTTTCAACCATGATATTTTCCGTTCTCAGCGGAGAAATTTATTTGAGATTAAATAAGAAATGTTTATGCAGTTATCTTTTTATAGCCGTAGGATATTTGCTATAAATTTATATTGTATGGGAATCGGCTATGCTAAATTAAAATTGGAGCAGGAAAAGATTATGAATGGATTAGTGATATATCAATCAAAATATGGAGCAACAAAGAAGTATGTGGATTGGCTTATTGATGAAACAAAATTTGATTATGTGGAAACAAAAAAAGCCAAGATAAAAAATGTTGTGAAATATGACATTGTTATATTGGCAGGAGGAATATATGCTTCCGGAATTGCCGGATTACCGTTTTTAAAGAAGAATATTGAACGGCTCAAAGATAAAAAAATTGCCGTATTATGTGTTGGAGCCTCGCCATTTGAGGAAACAGCTTTTAAACAAATCTATGAATATAACTTTAAAGGCAATTTAGAAGGAATACCCTGTTATTACGGACGGGGTGCATTGAATGAGGAGGAAATGTCGTTTAAAGACAGAACATTATGTAAAATGCTCCAAAAAGCAATTTTAAAACAAGACCCTGCAACATATGAACCATGGCAAAAAGCACTTATGTGTGCATTAGAACAAAAATGTGATTGGACAGACAGAAAATATTTGCAGCCGTTGCTTGAATGGGTAAACACATAAATTTAATTTTAAGTTGCTGAGAAATTATGAGGGATTATATGGCAGAGAAAACAAAACAAACTTATGACAATGAAAGTATTACATCGCTGAAAGGGGCAGACCGTGTGCGAAAGCGTCCCGCCGTTATTTTCGGTTCGGACGGCATTGAGGGCTGTCAACATTCGGTTTTTGAAATCCTTTCAAACTCGATTGATGAAGCCCGTGAGGGTTACGGTCGTGAAATTATCGTAACAAAATACGAGGACGGTTCGATTGAAGTTGAGGATTTCGGACGGGGTATTCCCGTTGATTATAACAAGAATGAGGAACGCTATAACTGGGAGCTTGTTTTCTGTGAATTGTATGCCGGCGGCAAGTATAACAACAGTGAAGCGGAAAACTATGAATTTTCGCTCGGCTTGAACGGTTTGGGACTTTGTTCCACGCAGTATTCCTCCGAATATATGGATGTTGAAATTCGCCGTGACGGGACTTTGTTTGAATTGCATTTTGAACATGGCGAAAATATCGGTGGCTTGAAACGCACACCATACAACGGCAAAAAAACAGGTACGAAAATCAGGTGGAAACCCGACATACAGGTTTTTACCGATATTAGAATTTCGGACGAATACTTTTTGGACACAATCAAGCGTCAGGCGATTGTCAATGCCGGCATTAACTTCGTCTATAACAGCGTTAAAAACGGACAGACAACCACAACCGTTTTTAATTATAAAAACGGTATTGCCGATTATGTTAAGGAATTGGCAGGCGAGGATACGCTTTCGCAAATTCAACTTTGGCAAACGGAAAAAATGGTGCGTGACCGTGAGGACAAGGGCGAGTATAAGACGAAAATCAATGTTGCCCTTACATTCTCCAACAAGCTGAGTTTAGCTGAGTATTACCATAATTCAAGTTGGCTTGAATACGGCGGTGCTCCCGAAAAAGCTGTCAAAAGTGCCTTTGTTTATCAGATTGATAATTATTTAAAACAAAACGGAAAATATAATAAGAACGAAAGCAAAATCAACTTTACGGATATTATGGACTGCCTTGTTATCGTCATTTCCTCCTTTTCAAGCGTAACTTCATACGAAAACCAAACCAAAAAGGCGATTACAAACAAGGGTATTCAGGACGCCATGACGGAATATTTCAAACATCAGCTTGAAATTTATTTCATCGAAAATCCGTTGGACGCCGAAAAGATTGCCGCACAGGTTTTGATTAACAAACGCAGTCGTGAGGACGCCGAAAAAACCCGTCTGAACTTAAAGAAAAAACTTACAGGTACAATGGATATTACAAGCCGTGTGGCAAAGTTTGTGGATTGCCGTACAAAGGATAAAAACCGTCGAGAGGTATTTATTGTAGAGGGCGACTCAGCTTTGGGAGCTTGCAAACAGGCGAGGGACCCTGAATTTCAGGCGATTATCCCAATTCGTGGCAAAATATTAAACTGCCTTAAAGCCGACTATGACAAGATTTTCAAAAGCGAAATCATAACGGATTTAATCCGTGTTTTGGGCTGTGGCGTTGAGGTTAAAAGCAAGGCAAAGGATATTTCCTCATTTGATATGGACGCTCTCCGTTGGAACAAGGTTATTCTTTGCACCGATGCCGATGTTGACGGTTTCCAAATCCGCACATTACTTTTGACGATGATTTACCGTCTGACACCGACTTTGATTGATGAAGGCAAGGTCTTTATTGCGGAATCTCCGTTATATGAGATTACAACCAAAGACGAAACCTATTTTGCTTATACGGAGGCGGAAAAAGAGGAGTTTATCAAAAAAATCGGCAATAAAAAGTTCACTGTTCAACGCTCCAAAGGATTGGGCGAAAACGAACCCGATATGATGAGTCTTACAACGATGAATCCTGCCACACGCCGTCTGATTCAGGTTATGCCTGACGATGCGGAGGCAACCGCCCAAATTTTTGATATTTTGCTCGGTGATAACCTTTCGGGACGAAAAGATTATATTGTTGAAAACGGAGCAAAATACATTGATGACCTCGATGTCAGTTAATCGTGTAACTCTATACTTTAAGTAATCCATAGTTTTTCCCATGTTTGGGACTTATTATAGAATAGTTTACTCCCAACTTTCTCCTAATGACGGGATTCCAAAGGGTTTTAAACCCTTTGGTGGGGTCAAGGGGCAAAGCCCCTTGTGGGGGTTCGGGGGCAAAGCCCCTGACATAGAAAGGTGATTGAATGGCAAGAAAAAAGAGTACGCCTCGCCCGAAAGTGCAACAGAAAATGCAAGGGTATATTGCGGGGGCAGGCGAAATTGTACAACAGAAAATAGTCAGTACCATAGAAGAAAATTATATGCCGTATGCGATGAGCGTTATTTTGTCGAGAGCAATCCCTGAAATTGACGGCTTTAAACCGTCACACCGTAAATTGCTTTATACCATGTACAAAATGGGACTGCTCAACGGGGCAAGAACCAAATCCGCCAATATTGTCGGACAAACAATGAAACTCAATCCGCATGGTGACAGTGCAATTTATGACACAATGGTGCGTTTAAGTCGTGGCTATGAGGCTCTTTTGCACCCTTATGTTGACTCAAAGGGAAACTTCGGTAAATTTTACAGCCGTGATATGGCATGGGCGGCGTCCCGTTATACGGAAGCTCGTCTGGACAGCATTTGTAATGAAGTTTTCGGAGATATTGACAAGGATACAGTCGATTTTGTCGATAACTATGACAATACACTGAAAGAACCGTCTTTATTGCCTGTGGCATTTCCGTCCGTTTTGATTAACGCCAATACAGGTATTGCGGTCGGTATGGCAAGTTCAATATGTCCGTTTAACTTAAATGAGGTTTGCGAAACAACGATTGCGTTGATTAAAAATCCCGACCATAATGTTTCCGAAACACTGCTTGCACCGGATTTTCCGGGCGGCGGAATGATTGTTTACGACAAAAAACAGATAGAAAATGTCTATGCAACAGGACGGGGCGGTATTCGTGTGCGTGGGCGGTACAGCTATGACGCAGGTGCAAACTGCATTGATATTTTGAGTATTCCGCCGACAACCACTTGCGAGGCCATTATCGAAAAAATGATTGACCTCGTAAAAGCCGGTAAGCTGAAAGAAATTTCCGATGTGCGTGACGAAACGGGGATTGACGGCTTAAAAATTACAATCGACCTCAAAAGAGGTGTTGACGCCGAAAAACTCATGCAAAAACTTTACAAACAAACGCCGCTTGAAGATACATTTTCCTGTAACTTTAATGTTTTAATCGGTGGTGTGCCGAAAGTTTTGGGTGTTAAGGAACTTTTGGAGGAATGGACGACATTCCGTACAGAATGTGTCCGCCGCCGCACCGATTACGATTTGCGGAAAAAACAGGATAAACTTCATTTGTTGCAAGGTTTGGAGTCCATTCTTTTGGATATAGACAAGGCGGTTAAAATCGTGCGTGAAACCGCTGAGGAAGATATGGTTGTACCGAATCTGATAAACGGTTTTCATATTGATGAAGTTCAGGCGGAATATGTTGCCGAGATTAAACTTCGGCATTTGAACCGTGAGTATATCCTAAAACGCACAGAGGAAATTGCCGAGCTTGAAAAGGATATTGCGGAACTGAGTGCCATTGTCGGCAGCAAAACAAAGATTAAAAATATCATTATCAATGAATTAAGGGCAATTTCCGCAAAATACGGTATGCCGAGAAAGAGTATGCTCCTTTATGCCGATGATATTGTGGAAACGGTTGATGAGGAGGAAATCCCCGACTATGCCGTTCATCTTTTCTATACCAAAGAGGGCTATTTTAAAAAGATTACACCGCTGTCTTTGCGTATGAGCGGCGAACATAAGCTCAAAGAGGGCGATGAGATTTTTGAGCATATCGAAACGACAAACAATACCGATTTGCTGTTTTTCTCGGACAAATGCCAAGTGTACAAAACAAAGGCATCTGAATTTTCTGATACAAAAGCGAGCGTTCTCGGTGAGTTTATTCCTGCTAAATTAGGCATGGACGAAAACGAAAATGCGGTTTATATGGTTCAAACCAAAGATTACAGCGGTTATGTTTTCTTTTTCTTTGAAAGCGGAAAGGTTGCGAAAGTGCCGCTCCAATCCTACCAAACCAAAACAAACCGCAAAAAACTGACGGCGGCTTATTCCGACAAAGAGCCTTTGACGGCGGTTTATTTTGCCGCTGAGGAAAGCGACCGCTTTGTTGTGGAAACTTCATCGGGGCGTATGATGATTTTACAGTCGGATATGCTTTTGTCAAAAACTTCAAGGTCAACACAGGGCGTTGCCGTTGTCAAACTGAAAAAGGGACACCGTATTCAAAAGGTTACACCTTATACGGAAAGCAATATCCTTCATGCCGAGAAGTATATACCGAAAAGTTTACCGTCATCAGGTTTTATCTTGCGTCCCGAAGATATTGGTGCTGAACAAATGACTTTCTGATAGGAGGTCTGTCGTTTGAAAGAAGTAGAGATTTTTACGGACGGTGCGTGTAGCGGCAATCCCGGTCCCGGTGGCTGGGGGGCAGTTTTACGCTATCATGGGCATGAAAAGGAAATTTCGGGCGGTGAGGCACAAACAACCAACAACCGCATGGAACTTATGGCGGTAATAGAAGCCTTAAAGTGTCTGAAAGAGCCATGTTCCATAACATTGACAAGCGACTCAAAGTATGTGTGTGATGCGATTTCCAAAGGCTGGGCAAAGAGTTGGCAGAAAAGAGGTTGGGTGAAAGGCGACAAGACACCTGCGAAAAATCCCGAACTTTGGGAAGAACTGCTGAAACTTTTGGAGAGTCATACGGTAAAAATTGTTTGGGTCAAGGGACATAACGGACACCCCGAAAATGAACGCTGTGACACTTTGGCGGTCAATGCGATTGCAAAAGTGCGTGGCGGAAAATAAGAGAAAAATTAAGGGACAGAACAAAGCGTTCTGTCCCTTTTGCGTATGTATTTATAAATCAGCTTTTGCTGGTGTTCATGTTGGGCATGGTATTGCCACCACCCATATAGTTATAAACCGTTATAAACCTTAATCGTCGGTGCAAGCCAAAGCTGACCTGTGCCACGATAAACATTAACAAGACCTTCACCGCTGACGGCAGAGCCAACAAGAGTTTTTGCGGAACGCTCAACGGTAAACGCCAGATTGGCACTGCGGAGAACGGCAAAGTTGCCGTCAACCTTAACACAATCGTTATCCATCTCAATGATATTGATTTCGTCCATGGGAACGATAGATTCCAAAACAACAATGCCCGGACCCGTAAGGAGCATTTGGAAGATACCTTCGCCGCCGCCTAATGCTGCGGAAATAGATTGCTGCATAACAGAGGAAATGTTTACCGTACCCTCAGCGGCATAAAACATACCCTTATCAACGATAACCTGTTCGCCCTGCTGCATTTCAATAACAATGAAGTGCTTGAAAGAGGGTTCAAGGACAACAACACCTGTACCTCTGTATTCAGGCTGTGCCATTTTTTCGCCTGTAACACGACTTGTAAAAAAGCGTCCGACAGCGTTTCCAAGAGTCACACCCGAAACCATTTCAATGTTGCCCTGAAAATAACTCATTGCACCGGGTTCCATTTTAACACTGCTGTTTGTGAGATAGCAGGCAATCTGACGCACTTTGATGTTTTGTTTTTCCATGAAGTACAAACGCTGTGCCGTAAAAGCGTTTTGAGAGCCGAGCAGTTTGTTGTACTGCATAACTTCAACACGGAAATTGGGGTTTTCGCTGGAATCAATGATTTCAATGTTTTGGCGTGTACCAATCGCACTATAATTATAGTTCATAGCATTTCCTCTTTCTTGTAATATTTAACGATAGTATTTGTTTAACGGAAATCTGCATGGTTCTGTTTTAAAGAACCACTAATAGTATAATATAATAAAATTCCCATATTTTCAAGTATATGAAAAAAAATATTATGCTGTTTCTATAATTTTTGCGTTGCTGAGTTTAACCTCCATATTTAGGGCGGGAACAACAATCCTTTCCGCCAAACCGCTTTTGGCGTTGACATAAACCTTAAAAGCACCATTTTTGCAAGTACCGGAAAAACGGGCTGTTTCATTTTCCGTTGTTTCATAAATGGCGGTATCTATGGAATGCCAAAGGTCAATCCAACAGCTTACAAAGGTATTTTCGGGAAGAAAAAGACTGTCTGTCTGAAACTCTAACTCACCGTAAATAATAGTACATTTGCCGTCCAGCCATTTATATGTTACACCGTTCAGGGCTTCGGGTGTGACAAGGGAAATTGTTTCCGCCCCTTGCGGAATACGGGTAACGGTACAGCTCAATTCCTGTTCGCCCACCGTAACGGCGGCATTGGCAAAAAAAGCCGTTTGAATTTGTGGTGGTGTTTCCGTTAAGGTTGAACAACCGCAAAGTATGAATAAAAGGGGGATAAAGAAAAATATTCTTTTCATATCGGACACCTCGTATATGTCATTCGTTTTATACTTTGAAAGTCCGTAATATTATGAAAAGAATATTTCCTTTTGGTTTAAATAATCTTATGTTTTGAAAGTGCCTTTATAAGCTGTGAAGCGGTTGTTGTACGGGGAGTATTGTCCAAAGCCGCCCATTCTCCGGCAATTCCGTGAAAATAAACAGCGTTTGCAACAGCCGTCATAATCGGCATATTCTGTGCAAGAAATCCGCCCATAAGTCCTGCGAGAACATCACCACTGCCGCCCTTTGCCATACCGTCACTGCCTGTAAAGTTGACAAGAACCAAACCGTCCGGTGCGGCAATAATAGTATGAACATCTTTGAGAACAACATATAGGTTATATTCACGGGCAACCTGTTGTGCCATGCCAATCATGTTAAACTTAACTTCTTCAATTTCAACGCCCAAAAACCGTGCCATTTCACCGAGATGAGGCGTAATGATAATCGGGGCGTGTGCTTTCTTTAATACATCTTTATTCATGCAAACGGCATTTATGCCATCAGCATCTAAAATCATGGGTTTCTCTAAATTTTCAATCAAAAGTCCGATTAACTCGTCTGTTTCGTCATTTCGTCCCAAACCACAGCCCATAAGTACGGCATTATATTCACTGTTTGCCTTGTAGAGGACTTGGTTGAAGTTCTCTATCATAAGTGTACCTTCATCATTCTGACGCAAAGGCATGAAAGTTGCTTCGGGCATTTTGGTTGAACAGATTTCATAAATTGATTTCGGTACAGCCATTGTTACAAGACCGACACCGCTGCGGAGAGCGGCACTGCCGGACAAAACAGCCGCACCTGCCATGCCGTAACTGCCGCAAACACACATCAAACGGCCGTAAGTTCCCTTATGAGATACAGAACGGCGGCGGGGCAAAGGATTGACTTTAACATAGCTTTCGGTTGATTGCAGAATATAGCGGCACTTGTCTTTCAGTGATTGTGGAATACCGATGTCAGCAACGGAAAGTTCGCCACGATATTCCAAAGCGGGATAGAGGATATGTCCGATTTTCGGGAGGATAAATGTAATGGTCTTGTCGGCACGAAAACTTGCCGCCGATGCCGCACCGTTATTACAGTCCACACCGCTGGGAACATCAATGGCGATACGAATTGCATTGGTGTTGTTGCAAGCCTGTAAAAGTCTTGCGATGTCGGGATTTAATTCACCATGAAAGCTGATACCATAGACAGCGTCTATAATATAGGTATAGCTTTTTTGAAGGAGAGCCAAAACGCCATTTTCGTTTTCGAGGTAGTTATATACATTAACTTCCTCAGGCAAGTTTTTGAAATTCGTATCGGAATTAGGGGTTTGCGGAAAGCCGTCCGCAAAAATGACATCGACAAAAAAACCGTTTTGCTGTAAAATACGGGCGGTTACTAAACCGTCACCGCCGTTGTTTCCCTTGCCGCAAAGGACAAGTGCCGTAGGAGAGCTGACCGTATTGGTGTTAATAATTTCCATGGCAACGGCATTTCCTGCATTTTCCATCAATTCAATATAGGATTTGCCTTGTGCGACAGCCTCCTTTTCCAAGTCTGTAACAATATCTCTGCTAATAATTTTCAATGTTTTCACCTCTAAAAAATTAAAGTTTCTTAAAAGAATTATATCACAAGTATATCATACTTCAACACCAAAATGCAAGAGGTTTCAAAAAAAATATATATTTAAGAATTATTTTGTATAAAATACATAAAAAGAAAGTCTGTTATTTGAAAAATAAGATTTAAATAGGTATTACAAATACAAAGGATAGCGTGAAAAAAATGATTTTCACGCTGTCCTTATCTTTATGTTTTTTAATTGCACATTTAACACTTGTGTTTCGTGCTTATTCTCCACGAAGTTTTTTTCGTGTTTCACGAAATTCCTCCGGTAAGTCTTCAATCGTCATATTGCGTGGTATATCAGTTGTTCCCGCTTCTTTTGCGGTTTCATAATACCATTCTTTGAATTCAAGAATTTTAAGCGTACTGTTAAGGTTGTTAATCTGTTGCTTGACGGACTGTTTTTGCTTAATGATGAGTGCAAGGCGTTCATCAATCGTACTATCGCCCTGCATTGCCATTTCAATAAAACGCTTAATATCCGAAAGATGCATACCTGTGTTTTTAAGACAGCTAATGATTTGCAGCCATTCAAAGTCACTGTCTTTAAACATTCGGATACCGCTGTTTGAGCGTTCAACAAACGGCAACAGACCTTCTTTATCATAATAGCGGAGCGTGGACGGTGGAACACCAAGCCGTTTTGCCATTTCTCCTACGGTATAAAGCATATAAACCTCCAAAAAATTTTTAAAATTTTCAAAAAAGCCCTTGACTTAAAGTATAGTTTAACTTTTATAATTAACTTGTACTTAAATTCTACACTAAATTTCAATAACCGTCAAGGAGGCAGATTTCCAACCGCTGAACCAAACGATGTCTATACACCGTTTTTTTGGGCAAAGCGTATGTAATTCAAATAAAGTACAAAGGAGATTGATTTTTATGATGTATGTCACTTTACCAAACGGCGTAAAAATGCCAATGCTTGGCTATGGTGTGTATCAAATATCAAAGGACGAATGTGAACGCTGTGTTCTTGATGCATTAAATGTGGGCTATCGCTCTATCGACACCGCACAAAGCTACTTCAACGAAGAAGAAGTTGGTAACGCTATTCGTAAATCCGGTGTACCTCGTGACGAAATTTTTTTAACGACAAAGGTATGGGTGGAGCATTACGGCTATGAGGAATGTAAAAAATCCGTTGCGGCTTCAATGGAAAAGCTGCAAACCGACAGAATTGATTTAATGCTGTTGCATCAGCCTTTCAACGATTATTATGGTGCATGGAGAGCATTAGAGGAACTGTATGAAGCTGGTAAACTGCGAGCTATCGGAATTTCCAATTTTTATCCTGACCGTATGGTGGATATGGTATCTTTTTCAAGAATCCGTCCGATGATAAATCAGATAGAAATACACCCTCACAACCAACAGGTTTTTGCAAAGGAATGGAACGAAAAATACGGCTTACAGCTTGAAGCATGGGCTCCTTTCGGAGAAGGCAGAGGCGGTATGTTTGAATTGCCGGAGCTGAAAGAAATCGCAGATAAGTATGGCAAAACAACGGCACAGGTAATTCTACGCTGGCACTTGCAGCGTGGTATCGTTGTTATCCCTAAATCCACACACATAGAGAGAATGAAAGAGAATTTCGATGTCTTTAATTTTGAATTGGATATTGAAGACATGAACGCCATTTCAGCCCTTGATAGAAAAACAAGCTCATTTTTTTCGCATTATGACCCGAACATGGTGGAATGGTTTGTTCACATGGTTGAGGAACGCAAAAAACAGAAAGACAGCTCAAAAGAAAAAAAGAATTGGTAAGGAGATTTTATTATGAGTAAAAAGGTTTTGATTTTGTCTGGAAGTCCCCGTAAATGTGGCAATTCCGATATTCTTTGTGATGAATTTATGAAAGGCGTCAAAGAGAGCGGAAATGAGGTGGAAAAAATCCGTGTGGCGGAAAAGAAAATCGGCTATTGTCGTGCCTGCTATGCTTGCAGAGATACCGGTGTTTGTGTTGTTAAAGATGATATGTCGGAGATTTTGCAGAAAATGATTGATGCAGATGTCATTGTTTTGGCAAGCCCTGTATATTTCTATTCTGTCAACGCACAATTAAAGACACTGATTGACAGAACCGTTGCCCGTTGGACTGAGGTTAAGAATAAGGAATTTTATTACATAATGACTGCCGCAGACGAAGAAAGAGAAGCTATGGAAACGACGCTTGCCTGTTTCAGGGGTTATGCCGATTGTGTAAACGGAGCAAAGGAAATGGGTGTTATTTACGGAAGTGGTGTATATGAAAAAGGCGAAATAAAAAATACAAAGGCCATGCATGAAGCCTATGAAATGGGAATGAAAGTGTGATAAACACCATGCGATTATTTGATTTATTAAGGAGCATTGACAATGAAAAAATCAGTTGTTATAGCCATGAGCCTTTTACTTATACCTACCCTTGTTGCCTGTGGAGGTCAGAATATGACAAGCACTATCAATAACTCGAATACTTCAAAAAATGTTCAATCATCTGAAAAAAGTACCGTTTCGGAAAAGCAAGACGAAAGTTCAAACGGAAAAGTCTTGGTTGTTTACTACTCTGCAACAGGAAACACAAAAGAAGTTGCCGAATATATCGTTTCTGCAACGGGTGGCGATTTGTTCGAGATTGAACCTGTAAATCCTTACAGCGACAGTGATTTGGATTGGACGGATAAAGACAGTCGGGTTGTGAGAGAACACGATAATCCGAATGAAAGAAATGTACCCCTTGTAACTGCAAGTGTTGATAATTGGAATGAATACGATACCATATTCATAGGTTATCCTATTTGGTGGGGAATAGCCGCATGGCCTGTAAACGGCTTTATTGAAGCGAATGACTTTACGGGAAAAACAGTCATTCCTTTCTGCACATCTTCAAGTTCCGGCTTGGGTGAAAGTGGAGAATTGCTTAAAGAAACGGCAGGAACAGGTAACTGGCTTGAAGGTGAAAGATTTTCTTCCGGTGTATCGGAAACGGAAGTCAGAAAATGGGTTGAAAATCTTGGGTTTTGACAGCAGATTTTAGAAACAGAATATATAAATTTTAAGTCGGTACATAATGGTATGTACCGACTTTTTGTATTAAAACAAACAAAACGCCGCCTGACAGGAGGCGGCGTTCAGATATGACGGCAAAACAGCCAATAATGAATACAAGAATTATGTCACATACCATAAAGGACAGTTTAATACACATTGTAGCAAGTATGCTGTATCAGTTTGTCTGTTTGTCGGTTTTGCTTTTTTTGTCGAGGAAAAGTTGTTTTTTGAGTTGAACGGACAGGTGTGGACGCATCATATTCAAAGTTTTTTCATTCGGTGTAAAATAGAGTAATGCGGGACGGTGTTTGATTTTGTCGTGAATAATCGCATAGTAAGTATCGTCCGTACCGAGATTATCGCCTGCCTTGTAGATAATGCCGTATTCGGACGGGTCAACCTTTGTTTTGTCCATTTCATTATATTTGCCCATAACTTCAATGGATTTAACATCAGCACGGGTGATTACTTTTCTTTTGCGTCCGCCCTTGATACGGTCAACCCTCAGCTCACCGCCGACACAGGTATATTCGTATTCAATACCCGAATTTTTGACAAGATTATAAATCAGGTAGACAGCCGCAACAATCAGCAAAAGTACAATCGGCACAACCCAATCCAATCCCGGAAACATTGAGAGATAAAATCCCACGCAAACGACCAAAATAATTGCACTCAAAGTGGCAACTTTCATTATTTGTCGTGTTTTTGTCATTTTTTGTTTTACAAGCTGTTCAGAAAAACCTTCCATATTTTTGACCTCCGATTTATTTAAAGTTCACAGTTTTAAAACCTCATTTTAGGCATTATAATAAATTATAGCACAAAACATATAAATTTCAAGTCCGTAATTTGTTAATTTTATATTACTGAATTTTTTTGAAAAAGACGGGTTTCCAAAGACATTTTGCCGGCGGCGGCTCGCCGCCCTTTGGTGGGGGTTCGGGGGCAAAGCCCCTGATTACAGTATGATACAGATAAGACCGTTGCAGCCGTCATTGATAATGCGTTCAATGGTTTCCGTAAGTTTGGTGCGTGCGTCAGCAGGCATACGGTAAAGTTTGTTGTGCAGACCTTCGCTTACTAACTCATGGAGCGATTTGCCGAAAATGTTGGATTCCCATATTTTGGACGGGGCTTCCTCAAATTCACGCATAAGGTAGGAAACCAATTCCTCAGACTGTTGTTCAGAACCGACAATCGGCGTAACTTCGGTGCGTATGGTTGTTTTCATCATGTGGACGGACGGGGCACACGCTTTCAGTCTTATACCGTAACGACCGCCCTGTTTGATAATTTCGGGTTCTTCCAAAGTCATTTCCTCCATAGAGGGCATGACAATTCCATAACCCAATTCGTTGACATCTTCATACGCTTTTTGCACTTTGTCAAATTTGCGTTTTGTTTCCGCCAAATTCATCATGCAATCCAACAAGGCACATTCATCGGGAATATCCAAAGCTGTTTTTTCACTCAAAACGGAATAGAACAAAGACGGAACTAAATTCAGAGTAATTCTTGCACTGCCCGTACCTAAATCTATGGCAGAAGTTTCGGCGGATTGTATATGCTCACATTCGCCCATGCTGTCCGTAATGCTGTTAAGCTGGCGGATTTTTCGGACATCGGCAGCGGCTGTATGAATAGTGTCAAAAATTTGGCGGCGAATGGTATGGTCTTTCTCTAATGACGAAACCCATTTCGGCATATCAATCTTGATTTCCTTAATCGGAAACTCAAAGAGAACACGAGCCAAAATGCGTTTTATTTCGTCCTCGTCCAAATCGGCACAGCTTACGGGTTCAACGGGAACATTGTATTTGTCGGAAAGCATTGCCGCCAAATCCTGAGTTTGCTGGGCAAGGGGATAAAGGCTGTTTAAAAGCACAATAAATGGTTTGTTGATTTGTTTCAGTTCATTGATAACCCGCTGTTCGGCGTCCTCATAGCTTTCACGCTCAATATCACTGATACTGCCGTCCGTTGTGATAACCAAACCGATTGTGGAATGGTCGGTTATAACTTTTTTTGTGCCGATTTCGGCGGCGGTGTCAAAGGGGATTGCCTCGTCAAACCACGGTGTCCGTACCATGCGTGGGGCTTCGTCCTCAATATATCCCAAAGCCTCAGGCACGATATATCCGACACAATCAATAAGCCGTACACGAAAAGAGGCGGTTTTTTCAAGCGTGATTTCCGCCGCTTCCTCAGGAATAAACTTCGGTTCGGTTGTCATAATGGTACGCCCTGAGGCGGATTGCGGCAATTCATCGTTTGCCCGTTCACGCTGTTTTTCACTTGTAATATTTGGAATTACAAGCGTATCCATGAAACGCTTGATAAAAGTGGATTTACCTGTTCGTACAGGACCGACAACACCAATATAAATATCGCCGTTGGTACGCCGTGCAATGTCTTTATATATGTTTCTTTCCGTCATGTGTTTTTCCTCCTTACATCGGTATCAAAATCATGCCCTGTATATTCTCGGTATCCTCAGGCAAGTCATTTTCCAACCGCACCGCCTCAACAGATGTGCAGTAAGTTCTGGCAATTTCCCAAAGGTTTTCGCCTTCGTCTGCATAGTAGAGCGTAAGAGCGGCATGGTCGTCCTTTGTGCGGCGATGTTCCTCGTTGCCGCTTGCGGAAATAACCGCCTTGCACAGTGTGCTGTCAAAGGCTTCGGCATTGATACGGAAATCAACCTTAATCTCAATACTGTCCTCGCCCGTAATACGATAATTCAAACCGGCGATATTAACCGTAATATGACCTTCGGGGGCGGACGGCACTTCCGATAACGGACGGGTTGTCTGAAAGTCAACCGTTCGTTCCGCATAAAAGGGGATATTGTCGTTATCCAATGCCAAAATTGAACAGGTTATTTTTCCTTTGACGGTATAGGTGTCAGCGTCAAAGGAAAGGAGTGTGGTAACGCCTTCGGAACGCAAATCAATCATTTTTGAAATACGGTGTCCGAGAGAAACTTCGGATTTTTCGCTAAATGCAAAAATATCGCTTAAAATCAGCTTTGACAGGGGCAGTTGTTTATAAATCGGCTCTAATTCGTATATGACGGAATAGGCGTCGTCAACTACGGAAATCATGCGTTCAGTATAGGCACAAACAGTAACCGCCAATCGGGCGTCCAAAGAAACAAGTGCGGTTTGTTCGGTGTAATCCCCACGCAAAAGCGTATCAAAACCGAGCATTTCCAAATTGACAATACACTTGCAGTCGGGTTCAAGTCCAGATACATCAATAACACGGCTGAGCGGTACACTGAAACGCATGGTTTCCTGTGTTCCCGTTTCCAAATCCGTAATATAAAGCAAATCCAAAACAAGTTCGCCTTTGAGCATAAGTTTTCCCGAAATGGCTTTGAACTCGCTGATATATGCGTGAAGGTCGGAATTTAAAATCAATTCGGGTGTGGTGTGTCCTTGTCCGAAATCAAGGGTTTCACTGACGGAAAATTGTTGTTGTCCGAAACCGCATAGCTCGCTCATGGATACGGATTTATGCTTTTGGCGTATGTCATCGCCCTCAATCGAGGCGACAAATTCCCGTTCACTTCGGGTTTTGACGGTTGCAAAAACCGAAAAAGCACCATGAATATCCAAACGGCGGGGCGTTAAGGCACGACAGTTCACATAATTGACTTTCAGGCGTGTGGCAACCGCACCGTCACTGACGGTCGTTTTCAGGTTAAATGAGCATGAAAACGGCATGGTATGTTCACTGCATCTCAAAACACGCTTTGAAGCGTCTAAGTACAGGACACGAACCGTAACAACACCGTCTATCTCCAAGCGGTCACCCGAAAGACTGCGGCTGCTGACAGAGGGGAGTGCATAGCACTTCAAAATCGTATCCATATCGGGGCAATAATCGGGAAGTGTCAAATCAAGGTCAATCGGTTGTTCCGTACTGCCGTCAAAGACAGTTTCACAGACTGAACAGGTTTCTTTTGTCAGGGCATATTCCATAAAGTCCGTTCTCTCCTTTTTCTATTTCTAAAAAATAGTATTCAGGGAG